>CANFUF010000121.1 GCA_947450095.1 Roseiflexaceae bacterium | reverse complement strand
TGATGTCCCAGCAGGCTTAACCAACGTTGTGGCGATTGCGGCGGGAACCTGGCATTCGCTCGCGCTCAAATCAGATGGCACCGTAGTTGCGTGGGGCAAAAATTGGGATGGACAGATAACGCTCCCCGCTGGGCTCCTCCAAGTCACGGCAATCGCTGCCGGAGGGATGCATTCGCTGGCACTCAAATCGGATGGAAGTGTCATAGCGTGGGGCAATAATTTGTACGGACAAATCAGTATCCCGCAGTGTTTTACCCTATCAATATCGTGTACCCCCACGGTTACCGCAACAAGCACAATTACCCGCACACCTACCGGAACCAGTACCCGTACCGCCACAGTGACGGCTACCCCATCCAATACCCGTACACCCACTCGTACATTCACACCTTCCCGCACGCGCACCAACACCCGTACGCGCACATCGACTCGTACGCGCACATCGACACCAACAATCACTCCTCCATAAACGACATCACGGGCCTCACGCGATGTCACCCGCCACTCGTGTCATCATCGATGATGGCACACCGGATTCATGATGGCGTACGTACAGCCGCAGCCTGCTGCGGCGCTCAGCTGCCCGCAATCCGCGCCAACAATTCCGCCACCACGCGGTGCAATACCGCTGCTGCCGGCAATTGCACGGCATCGCCGCGGCGTAACGCCAGCACACCCGTCACCACCTGGGCGGCGTCGCCAGTGAGCTGTGGCAATACCAGCGCGCCGCCGGCACTTTTCGAGACGACTTGGCCGGTCTGACGCCACCACAAGGTGCGGCAAAGGTTGAGAATCACATACACAGGCGCATCTACCACCTGCTCAGCGGCATCTTTGATGTCGTACCACACCGCCGCCCAGGCATCGGCCACCGTCGGTGCCGGTATGATCACCGCGCCTGCCACCACAATCCCCCGCGCGTGTGCCACCGCCAAATGGGCACTCAAGTCAGGATCGTGACGCACTGTGAGCCAATCGTGGTGGGGGTCGGCGAGGGCGGCCGTCAGCGCCGCCCGCCACGATTCACCATAATGGAGCAAAAACGGCGCTGGATGCACCCACGCCGTCAACACGCGCCGCTCAAGTAATGAAAATTCAATGGGTGCGGGTTGCAGTGAATTGGCCACCAACACCTGCATCACCCCCCGCAATTGGGCGGCCGTCGGTGGGGCATCGACAAACCCCAAGATATCGATATCACTTTGCCCCAAATGAAAATCATCCAGCGCAATCGATCCATGTACCACCAACGCACACGATGTGCCAAGTATCAGCATAATCTCAGCTACACAGCGGTCAATTTGCACCTGCACAGAGACTGGTACGTGCGATAATGTCATTGGTGATCCTTTCGATTACACCGTTTGTACACGCCAAAAATATCTGTTATTTTACACCCACTACAAGGAAATAATTGCTCCATGTTACGGTTTTTACGCACGTTGATATTCATCATTACACTTAGTGTAATTCCCTATTTCACATTACTGACGCACGCCGCCAGCGACGATCGCTATTACCCAATCGGCGCCCCCACTCTACAATCCATCTGGGTTGACCCCGTGGCAGGCGATGACCAAAACAGCGGCACGAGTCGTGATGCTGCCAAACGCACCCTGACTGCGGCGTGGGAGCTCATCCCCGCTGACACCGAATTCACCACCGGCTACCAAATTCTTTTGACCCCAGGCACATATACATCGGCAGATGTGCCTACACAATGGGCAGACCGCCACGGCACCGCCCAATTCCCCATTGTCGTGACGGCTAGCGACGGCGCCAATACTGCCACCATTAGGAGCACCCTCACCTTTAGTGATATCGATTACCTCTATCTCACCAATTTGACCGTGGCTCCAAGTAGTGGTGGCCCAGCGATTCACTGCAGTCGCTGTAATTATTTTTTATTAAAAAAAATGACCATCGTGGCGGCTCCAACCAGCGTTGCCGACCCCAGCCTCAGCGTTAGCCAATCACAGCATGTCTACATCGAAGAAAGTGACATCAGCGGGGGCGTCACCTACAGCGCCGTGCAATATGGGCATATCTATGGCAATCAGATTCACGATGCAAATGACACCTGTCTCAGCACTGGCACGGGCTCTGCACTGCTCAAAATCGACGCCAACCGCATCGATGGGTGTGGTGGCAGTGGCTATATCGCCGGCCAAAACAGTGGCTTTGAAGATATGCAGGCCCCGTGGATCCACTACGACGCCTACGACATCAAGTTCCGCAACAATATCATCACCAATACCCAATCTGCCGGTATGGGAGTAAGTGCCGGCTACAATGTGTTACTGGCCAACAATACACTTTACAATGTCGGCATGACTACTGCCCCCATTGCCATCCAATTAGGCCAGCGTTTGTGCGTGAGTGATGTCCGTGCGTGTGGCGCCAATGTCGCTCAACGCGGCTGGGGCACCACCCAACAAAACGGCGCTGGTGTCGCAATACCCAACCGGAATATCGCTATTTTCAATAACATCATTCTCAATCCACTGAGCAGTAATAGTACTCAGCACATCATTGTCGATGCAGCCAAATCAACAAATAGTGCTAGTCACATCCCGTCGCCAAGCCGCGCCGATGACAATTTGCGGATCGCCGGTAATGTGTGGTGGAATGGTCCCATAGATTTATCACTAGGGGTCGGGGGCAGCCAAGGATGTAGTGATAGCAATCTGACTTGTAATAGTACCCTCATCCGCGCCAATAATCGTATCAATACGCTCCAACCCCAATTCACCAATGTAGCGACTGCCGATTTTCATCCACGCAATGGTGGCAATTTAGCCGGAATAATCAGCGTTACCATCCCAGACTTCAATGACAATCGACCGGCGCCGCCCCAAGCGCCCCTCGGCGATTTACACAATCTGGTCACGCGCGACATCGCCAATACCTTGCGCCAAAACGATACACCTGGCGCCTATGCCAATGCAATCGACGCCCCGACCATTACACCACCCGCCGATATCGCCAGCGCCACCGCAACCGCGACACTTGCACACAATACATTCACGCCAAGTCGCACACCCAAGCCATCATTGACTCCGAGTAGCACCCGTAGTCTCACCATCACCAAAACGCCAAGTAGCACCCGTAGTCTCACCATCACCCAGACACCAAGTAGCACCCGTAGTCTCACCATCACCAAAACGCCAAGTACTACCCAGACGCCACGTGCTACCGCAACAGCGACGCGTACCGCTAGTGCCACCCGCACCGCAACCGCAACCATTACGCCTACACCCATCGAAGCGGTGCCAATCATCCCACGGATTGATGCGACAGCCAAAGAAATACTGCAAAAAATTCATCGCAAAGGATTAGATTTACGCAATTACGAAAACACATTTGCCAAGGTTGGAGATAGCATTAGTGCCTCAGAGTCATTTCTAATGGATATTGGCTGTAGTGGCGAAAATCTTGCGGATTTTCGCAGTCTGCAAACAACCATTGATTATTTTCGTGTCCATCAATTCCCCGCCAAATATGGCACGGGGTGGTGTAATGTTTCAAATTCATTTACCGCGAATAGTCCGAGTGCCCAATCGGGCTGGAGCGCAAATTACGCCCTCGACAGTAGTTGGCTCTATGCACCATATCATGACAACTGCCCATACCCATATGACAAACCAATTGCCTGCGAATTCAAGCTCACGCGTCCGAGCATTGTTTTCATTATGTTTGGCACAAATGATGTGGTCAGTGCCCACACCAGCGACTTCCGGCTTAACCTGCAACAAATGGTCCAAATATCATTAGACAACGGCATTATTCCGGTGTTGAGTACCATTCCTTCCCGTACCGAAGACACCATTGCAAGTCGCAAAGTGCCTATATTCAATACCATTATTATGGACGTTGCTAACAAATATCACGTCCCACTTTGGAATTACTGGTTAGCGTTACAATCACCGAACATGATTCATTTTGGCATTAGTAGCGACAATATTCACCCAAACATTTACCTTGGGAATCAAAGCGCTGATTTTCGCAGCGAAGGGTTACGCTACGGCTACAATCAGCGCAACCTCAATGCCGTACAAATCCTCGATAGCATCCGGCGTATTGTCTTTGAAAACGGTCCTCCCGACGCACCGTAGAGCCGCAGCTTGCTGCGGCTCTACATCCGACGCATCCACCGTTCCGGCTGCGCGAATTCATCTGCCGTGGGAATATGATCAACCGACTGCCACAATTGCGCCACCAAGGCGTCTCCACCTTGGGCCGCAATCGCATTCACAAATGCTTCGCCGGTACTATATTGGGCCATTTTGACATGCATCCCGGTGGCATGCATGATGAGGTTATCGAGGGTCGGACGTTGCTGTTGGCGTGCTTCCATGCGGCGTTGTAATTGGCCAAATTGTGGAATTTGTTGGGCACCAATCCGATTCATCACATAATTGGAATGCCCTTCAATCAGCGACATCACCGCCTGCATTTCAGCAAAAATCTGCTGTTGCGCTGGACTCAGCATCCATTCAATCCAATTCCCTTGGCCACCCCGTTGCACCGCCCGTTGCACCACCGCCGCCACCCCACTCGCCGGTTGGCGCAGCTGGTCTGCCATAGTGGCAATAAATCGGGTCATTAAGTCGTGCATGTAGGGGCGCAACCAAGCCACCCCTTCAAATTGAAAGACATGCGATACTTCGTGGATGACAATCCACTGCCGCAACGCCGCCACATCGACCTGTTGTTCATGGGCAATCCGGGCAATATTTGGTTCTACCAACAGCAATTCCCCGGGTGCCTGATTATCCTGCAAAAACGTCACATCGTATTGCCCGAGTACCCGCGCAGCCATCCAACTCAACAGCGCACCACTCTGCACCCCTGCGACTCGCCCATTGAGGTGCCGAGCAGCCAAGCCCCAATCGCTATCATCATCATGGAGTTGGGCGAAATAAATCGGCTCGAGGGGTTGCATCATCTGTGCAAAGGTACGCACATTGGCCCGCACCCAAGCATGCTGGTCGACCACCCGTACTGCCAGTGCCCCAGCAGGGACCTGCAACCCTGTCAATTGTGCCACTTGTGGGGCAGCAGCATCAACCAAGGCCTGATAATTGTATGTTGGTGGTTGGAACGACATCGGCAAGAGTTGTTGGGCGGTACGCAAGGCCGTCTGCCAATCGACCATCGCCGTCGGCGATTGCCGTTCACGGGTCGCTATTATTTTGGCGCCAGCACGGGCAATCAAGGCCGTCACCCCCAACCACAACGCCAAATTCCAAGAGCGTGACCACGGTGTTCGTATCATTGGCATCACAATTTCTCATTTCTCTGGCTCAAAACCGCACCCGCACATCATCACGGCGCCGGGTTATGCGTTTGTTATCCATATATTCCATCACTGCCAAGGCATATTTACGCGTGGTGTCAAAGCGGTCACGCAATTGCGCCACACTCACACTCCCCTGCGTATCAATCGTCGTCAATACCCACGTCACTATTTCTTGCCAGGCTTGATGATAAAACACCATCCCCTCGGCGACTTCCATCACCCAGCCACAGGCCTGCATATACGCCAGCAATTCACGCTCAATCGATACCTCTGGGGGCATATACGGCATTGATGCAAGTAGCGCCAAACTGCGCGCTACTACCTGCTGTTGCGCCGCAGTCAGTTGCACCTGATAACCCCGTGGTCGGATCAAGCCATCGCCACATGGTTCATACCATTGTTGCCAAAGGAGCAACAGCACCTCAAACGCCGCCGCCGCCAAATCAAGGCGCCGGCGTAATTCTTCCCGGGGCATGCCAATCCGGAGCGGCGCCCGCGTCAAATAACTGGCCAGCGTTTTATCCATTTTTTGGCGTACCTGATCGAGCATCGCACCATCTGCCACCCAATCATCAGCGAACCGTACCACCATCGCCATGCTGGCCAACGTTTGGTGTACCACGTCACCACTCAAATGGGTTTGGCTGATAACATCACTGACGCGACACAATTGGCCACGCACCACCGCCCAACATAAATCTGCCGGGGTGGCACGTTCCAAGGCGGTCAAGCTGGCAATCACTTCGGGGCGCAAACGGCGATGTCGGGCGGGGTGGGCATCAATCACCTTGCCGCCACCCATGGTAATGCTGGGCGACGCTTGGCGCACAATTAGCCGATCGCCCCGCCACAACGGCAAGGGGGAATCGAGGTGCAATTGCACCAAGCCACTGTCGCCCGGCGCAATCGCATCGCCTTCCAGCGTCGTCACCCGACAGCGGGTTTCGGCCGCCCCCACAAACAAATCGAGGTGCATCCCTTGACTCACCGCCCGCGGCGCTATCCCCGCCACCTGCAAGCGCACATCGATGCGTTGTGTAGCCACAATTGCCTGTGGTAGGGTAATCAAATCACCCCGTTGGATGTCGTGGTGTGAAATTCCGGCGAGATTAATCGCCACCCGTGTGCCTGGCTGTGCGACCTCAATTTTGCTCCGATGCATCTGCAAGCCGCGAATCCGCGCCCGCAAGCCCCGGGGCGCAACTTCGACTTCCATGCCCACCGCAAGGCTATCGGCCAACAGTGTGCCCGTCACCACCGCGCCAAAGCCATCGACACTAAAAACCCGATCGACCCACAAGCGCGCTGGTTCATTACGGCGCACCGGCACCGCCAACACATTCACCATGCTATCCAGGGCCTGGCGCAACGTGTCAATCCCCTGCCCCGTACGTGCCGACACCACCACCAGCGGCGCCTGTGCCAAAGCACTCCCACTCAGCTGGGAGCGAATATCGTCGAGCACCAATGGCAACCACGCCGGATCAACCATGTCGGCCTTGGTAACCACTACGAGGCCATGGCGAATGTCGAGCAAGTCAATAATCGCAAGGTGCTCGCGAGTTTGCGGCATCACCGATTCGTCGGCGGCAATCACTAACAGTGCGCCGTCAAATCCCCCTACTCCCGCCAACATGTGCTTGATAAACCGTTCATGCCCAGGCACATCAACCAGACTCACTTCACGTCCTGACGGCAACGTTAACCACGCAAATCCTAGTTCGATGGTCATGCCACGCCGTTGTTCTTCTTGCAAGCGGTCAGGGTTAATTCCCGTCAAGGCCTGTACCAACGTCGTTTTGCCGTGATCGACATGTCCTGCCGTCCCAATCACATACATACACGTTTTCCATTTTATAAAAACGCTGCACCCCTCGCTGCCTACACAGGTATCGGGATACGCACTCGTATCAAATTCCACTGTGCGACGACAACCCCAATGTCACCGTACCACCACCGCACCATAAGGCAGGAATACCCATGGCGCAGATAATTTTCATGAGTTAGGCACAGAGATTGTACTCATATGGTATCATACGCCATGAATACCTTTCGGGGAATGGTTAATGTGAGGAGAATTGCGATCATGAAGCAACGTCGCGTTGTTGTCACGGGCATGGGGGCGGTAAGCCCATTAGGCTTGGATATCCCCAGCCTATGGGAAGGAATCCGCACAGCCAAAAGCGGTGTCGGGCCAATCACCCAATGTGATGTGAGCAACCTCGAGACCCGGTTTGGTGGCGAAGTCAAAAATTTCGATCCAGCCAACTACATGGATCGCAAAGACGTTCGTCGCAACGACCGGTTCATTCATTTTGCCATCGCTGCCGCCAACGAAGCCATCCGCATGGCCGGTGTGGTTGCCACTCCCGAAACCGCCGAAGAAATCGGCGTCGTGATTGGCAGTGGTATGGGTGGGCTCGCCACCCTCGCCGAAAATCTCTACATCCTGCGTGACAAAGGCCCAAACCGTGTCAGTCCCTTCATGGTACCCGCCATGATTACCAATATGGCCTCTGGCCAAGTATCGATGATGCATGGCTTCAAAGGTCCCAATTTTTGTCCAACCTCAGCCTGTGCCACCTCGGCCCATGCCATCGGCGAAGCCTCCGAGCTCATCCGCCGCGGTGCCGCCACCATTATGATTGCCGGTGGTAGCGAGGCCGTCATCACCCCCATCGGCATCGCCGGCTTCAACGCCAACAAAGCAGTCTCGACCCGCAATGATTCTCCTGAAACCGCCTCGCGGCCCTTTGATGTGAGCCGCGATGGCTTTGTCCTCGCCGAAGGGGGCGCCGTGATGGTGCTCGAAGAACTCGAGTCGGCCATCAGTCGTGGTGCCACCATTTATGCCGAATTAATCGGCTATGGCTTGTCTTCAGACGCCTACCACATTACCTCGCCAGCCCCCGGTGGTGAAGGTGCCGGCCGCGCCATCAAAATGGCCCTCAAAACAGCAGGCATTGCCCCCAGCGATGTCAATTATGTCAACGCTCATGGGACGAGTACCCATGCCGGTGATATCGCCGAAACCCAAGCCATCAAAAGTGTCTTTGGCGATCATGCCTACAAATTGGCCGTCAGCTCTTCGAAGTCACAAATGGGGCACCTCGTGGGTGCCGCTGGCGCCATCGAAGCGGTGATTTGTGTGCTGGCCATCAACAACCAGCTGTTACCAGCCACCATCAATCTCCATACACCGGACCCTGAATGTGACCTCGATTATGTGCCCAACCAGGCCCGCCCTGGCAAAATCGATATCGCCGTCAGTAACTCGTTTGGATTCGGTGGCCACAATGTGTCATTGGCGTTACGCCGTTGGGATGCCTAAACAATGCTACGTCCCCTCAGCGCACTGCCCCAACAGCTCGGCGTCACCATCACTGACATGGCGTTGTTGCGCAGTGCGCTGATGCATCAGTCGTACCGCTATGAGCATGGCGAAGAAGCCTTGCTGCATGCCGACACCCAGCGACTCGAGTTTCTTGGTGATGCGGTAGTGGCGATGGTGGCGACGCAATTAGTCTACAAAGCATTCCCCACTGCCAATGAAGGCGCCATGACGCGCTTACGGAGCGCCCTGATTCGCACCGAAAACCTCGCCGCCATTGCGCGTATCTACGAGCTCGGTGATTATGCCATCCTCAGCAAAGGCGAAGAACACGCCGGTGCCCGCCAACGCACCACCTTCCTCGCCGATTTATTTGAATCAATTGTGGCGGTTATTTACCTCGACCAAGGGTTGGCAGTAGTGACGGAATTTCTGTTGCGCCACTTTCAGCCCCACGTCGAAGTGCTCCGCGCCAGTGGCACGCCCACCGATGTCCGTAGTCACATCCAAGAACTCAGCCAACAACGCTACAACATTACACCGATCTACCGCACCGTATCGGTGAATGGCCCCGAGCACCAACGGCTGTTTGTGGTTGAAATAGTCGTTGGCACGCATGTGCTCGGACGCGGTCAAGGCAATAGCCAACCGACGGCGCGCATCCAAGCGGCCCAACTCGCCGTTGATTTTTTGCTGGCCAACCCTGATTTCAAGCCGTGATAACCGCTCTGGCATCAAAACATGGCGGGCAGCTTATATTTTTTAAAAATCACACTGGATATGCAATTCCATCAGAAAGTGACTGTCATGCGTCTCTACATCACCGGTATTTCGGGCTATTTAGGGGGACATCTCGCCCGCCTCGCCACGCACAATGGCTGGCAGGTGCGCGGATGTGTGCACCAAGCACTGGGATACCGTGATGCCGATGTGATTGATTTACGCCAACGTGGGCAATTATCTGCAGCCATTGCGGCCTTTCGCCCCGATGCCGTGATTCATACGGCCTACGTGCAGTCTGGTCCCGATCTACACAATATCACCGTGCTTGGTGCGATTGAAGCCGCGGCTGCGGCAGCCAACGCCAATGCCCGCCACATCCATATTTCCAGCGATATGGTATTTGCTGGCACTGCCAGCGAATACGACGAAATCGACATGCCCGACCCCATCACCGCCTACGGGGCCGCCAAAGCGGTAGCCGAGGCAGGAGTGGCCCAATCCCACCCCGAAGCAAGCATCGTACGGACATCGTTGCTTTATAGTGCGCCATCCCAAACACCGAGTGCCCATGAACAATTCGCCCTCGATGCGGCCAGCGGTGCCCGTGAAGCAGCCTTCTTTCGTGATGAATGGCGTTGCCCCGTTCTCGTAGACGAATTAGCCCATGCGTTACTCGTGTTGATTGGCCAAAATCACCGTGGCCCTTTGCATTTGGTCGGTGCTACGGCAATCAACCGCTATGCATTTGCGTGTGCAGTGGTACGGGCTCGGGGTGGCGATATAAGTCGTCTCAAATCGGGAATTATTGCTGACTCACATTTAATCCGCCCCGCCCGCTTGATTTTGCGAAGTAGCTACCCCAATCCGGTTTGGCACTTACGTGGTGTCGATGAAGTACTCTCGATTTAAACTAGTCATTTATTTGATTACAATCAACAAAAACACTCATAATATGTCAATAATATTTCCCGTAATTTCTGATTTTTTGATTTTCTCAACAAAATAGTGACAAATTCCGTTTGACATCTCTCCTTCCGCCCCGTATAATACACCTCGTTGTCTGAAAGGACGCATGTGGGTCGGTACCGAAGTGGCCAACCGGGGCAGACTGTAAATCTGCTGGCTTACGCCTTCGCTGGTTCGAATCCAGCCCGGCCCACCACCATTTAGTTACGTACGTTTGGCCACGTATGTGATGGTTGGTAACAGGTGTGCCCAAGTGGCTCAGTGGTAGAGCACGTCTTTGGTAAAGACGAGGTCATGGGTTCAATCCCCATCTTGGGCTCCACCATCTTATTGGGATCTTGCGGCGGGGGCAACAGCGCCTTACGCTGCATTCGTGTTCATGGAGAATATACACATCATGGGTAAGCAGAAGTTTGAGCGTAACAAGCCACACATCAACGTCGGCACCATTGGTCACGTCGACCATGGTAAGACCACGTTGACGGCTGCCATCACCAAGGTGTTGGCATTGCGCGGCGCCGCACAATACACGGCGTACGACCAG
>CANFUF010000120.1 GCA_947450095.1 Roseiflexaceae bacterium | reverse complement strand
GGTGGGTGTATTGGTATACGTCTTGGTGGGGGTATTGGTCGATGTATTCGTTGGCGTTTTGGTGAATGTTTGTGACGGTGTGGAGGTCTTGGTGGGGGTATTGGTCATAGTAGGCGTGGGTCCGAGGTCAGTAATCGAGTAGACGACACCGTTTTTGAATGAATTGTCGCAGGTAGGATCAGTTAAATCCCAATTACCGCCCGTGACGGCATAGCTACTATTAAAGTACGGGCTAGAGCCTTCTTTGGTGGGTGGCGCTAGTTCAAAATAGGCCCATTCGGTGCTCTCAGATACTTGGTCGTAGATGAAATTGAGGGGGATGGTGAGCCCACCCACATTATTGGCAGGAATAATCCCACCATCATAGTCACCGGCCGGCACATTAATTAACCAGACATCCGAGCCGGTGGTGTGGGTGTAGGTGGTATTGCCGAAAGCGCCGGCGGTAATCGTGCCAATAGTAAAGTCGCTATCACTTACTGCTGGCCCCGGGTTGAGCGGGTTGCGGCGCAAGGCGATTTTGGTATTGGCAGTCACTCGGCCATTGATACGGATGTTAAGGGCGGTGGGACTACTCCCCTCGATGGCGGTGCGATCACGCGACGAACCCATATCGATGAAGGGGGCAATCCCGAGGGTGATTTTGTCGAGCAAATTACCACCCCCAGGACCGATTGACTGAATCCCAAAAAAGCCGATATTACGTACCCCATTCCAGCCGGTATTTGGCAAGGTATGGATGCCACTATAGACTCCCCAGGCATTGATGAGTTGGGCAGTGATATTGCTACTGCCACTCGGGGTGGTAGCACTGGCGTTGGTGGCACTGAGATTGCTATTAATGGTGGTACTAACGCGGATGACTTCACGATCATATGAATCAGCAGCAACTGAGCCTGATGGCAATCCTGAGGGTATACCGAAGCGGAATGAGGCAATATCGGTGCGGTTCGATCCCCCACCATTATGATAAAACTCAAATGAAATGATGTCGTTGTTGGCGACGCAGATTTTTTGATATAAAAATGACGCCACGTCTGCGTTAAGTGATGCATACTGTAGGCCATCGGGTACCCGTCCATTAACACGATTCAGCTCGATGACCCGTGCAACAATACCAAACACATTTCCGTTATTACATCGTTCTTGTATCGCTGGATGGGCAGTATACCAGCCACGCATATGTTCTTGACGAAGATATGACCAGCTATTATTGGCATTCACACAGGTTGAATCGTAGTTTTCGAATGATGGATTCGAAAATATTCGCCCTGCCCCGTTGGCCGTATTAATCGTCGGGTTACTTGTAGTGGGTACACCAGTAGCAGTGGGTGTCAAGGCTCGTGGCGCACGGAGCTGTGTCATCGGTGTGGTTGTCGCAATAGTCGCTGCTGCGACATGAGTAGAACTGAGTAATAGCCCCATCAATATAAATATCCCGACGCATATGATGCCTATTACGAATTGTGTTTTTTGCTCAATAATCTGTCGCATATGTACCCCTGATACACCAATTATTATAAGAATTTACATAGTAGCACACCCAACAATAACTTTTTTTGTGGGGTATAATGATGCGTATTGATAATATTAAAAATGAACAAATAATTAGTTTTGATAAATAAATTTAATCATGTAAAAACACAACAAATCTATATACATTTCTATGTAATATAGTTTATCAGAGAAATTAATCGAGAAATAGATGTGTAATTGTACTAGCGCGCATCAACATAGTAAAGAAAATAACAAAATTGATACAAAATAATGTAATGAAATTGTCACCCCTCCCTGCATGTGCAATCATATGCAGGGAGGGGCGTTGTCGGCGAGTTTGTCAAGAATTAGCGGGCATAGGCGGCGGCTACCCCGCCATCAACGGTGAGCATGCCACCAGTGGTACGACTGGCGCGGGGGCCGGCAAAAAAGCTAACGGCTTCGGCGATGTCTTCGGGGCGTACATTGATTTTGAGGACGGTACGGGCTTTGTAGAAATCTTCGAGCTCTTCGGGTTTGATGCCATAGCCGGCAGCCCGGGCAGCCCGCCAGCCTGCATCCCAGATGCCGCTACCTTCGAGGACGGCGTCGGGGAGTACGGTGTTGACCCGTACGCCAATTGCACCACCTTCTTCGGCGAGACAGCGTGCCATGTGGAGCTCGGCAGCTTTGGCGGCGCTATAGGCCACGTTGCCTTTGCTGGCCATGACGCTGTTTTTGCTGGCGATGACGATGAGAGAGCCGCCAATTTTTTGCTGTTGCCAGATCTTGAAGGCCTCGCGTGAGATCAGGAAGTAGCCTTTGCCCAGCACATTGAGCATTTTGTCCCAGTCGGCCACGGTGGTCTCGGTGACCGGTTTGGCGATGGCAAAGCCGGCGTTGTTGACGACGATGTCGACGCCCCCAAAGGCACGCACCACGTGGTTCATGGCGGCGATGACGGCCTCTTCGCTGGTGACATCGCAGTGGACGGCGATGGCGCGGCGCATTTTGTAGCTGTCGTTGAGCTCTTTGGCGACTGCTTCGGCCCCGGCGATATTAATATCAAAAATCGCAATATGGGCGCCATCTGCGGCTAAGCGGCGGGCAGTGGCCCGGCCGATGCCACTGGCGGCTCCTGTGACAATTGCCACTTTACCCGCCAATTCACGAGGGGCCGGTTTCAGTTTTAATTTGTACTGCTCGAGTGGCCAATACTCGATGGCAAAGGCCTCGGCCGCACTAAGGCTGGTGTACTCACCCACCGCCATGCTGCCGCCAATTACGGCGATGGCGCGGTGGTAGAGCTGATTGCTGACATCGGCGGCTTGGGCGTCGGCGCCGGCGGTCACCACCCCCAACCCGGGGATGAGGATAATGCGCGGGAAGGGGTTCATCATCACGTCGTCGGCCACTTTGTGGGCCGCGAAGTAGGCCCGGTAGTCGGTGGCGTATTGGGCCACGCCGGTGGTGACGGCTTTTATGAGCGCATCATTTCCTTGGCTCGGTTGCCAATCGACAAACAACGGTAGGCGTTTGGTGTGCACCAAGTGGTCGGGGCAGGCGGCACCAATTTGGGTGAATTGGGCGGCACCTGCGCTACCGATAAATGCGAGGGCTGTGGGGTCGCTGTCGATCTGCAAAATCTGACTGCCTTGTTGGCTCAAGGCACCGCGCAACGTGGGCAGAATGGCATTCCAGGTAGCAGTTTGGCTGGCGTCATCGAGGGCGGGCACTGCGGCGCCCGCAAAAATCCGGCGGCCGTTGCGGGTCTGGGTGATGAAGTCTTCGGCTTCGCCAATCACTTTGATGCTCTGGGCATAGCAATCAGCACTACTGTCGGCCCACACCGTGACACCGTGTTTGCCCATCACCACCAGGTCGGCAGCTGGGTTGTCACGCACCCCTTCGCCGATTTGCTTGCTCAGGGTAAAGCCTGGGCGAATATAGTCGACCCACACCATGCGCTTGCCCCACAAGCGCTCACACAGGGCGCGGCCATCGGCGGCACAGGCCAGGCTGATGACGGCGTCGGGGTGGGTGTGGTCGACGTGGGCGGCAGGGATAAAGGCATGCAGCAGCGTTTCGATTGATTGACGGGGGCGATCTGGCAAAAACACACTGCGGTTGAGGTAGGCCACCATCGCTTCGTCGTTCATTTCGTCACGGGCCATCAACGGGGCGATATCGGGCATGCGCAAAGCGGCAAAGCCGGATTCACCAATGCTGGCGACGTCACTGCCCGAGCCTTTGACCCACAGGACTTGGACGGGGCGCCCGGCATGATCGACTTCCATAGTTTTGGCGCTGGTGTTGCCCCCATATATATTGACCACAGTGCGGTCGCTTCCCAGCAGGCGGCTACGATAGACGAGTCCATCAAGGGCCGCCATGACCGTGGCATCAGCGGCGTTCCAACGAAATTGTGGCATGAAGATACTCCTTGTGTTATCCGATTGCTAGCACTATACCATTATCTTTTTGGGTATGGAGGTGGTTACGATAGCGCAATCCGTTGTGATTTCGTAATAATCAGGTGATGAGTCGTTCGGTATGGGTCCGAACCCAATGGGTGAGTAGGGGTAAATCGACAGGGATGGTCATATCGAGCTGATAGGTGGGGGCAGCAATGGTCAGGTAGCCAAAATCATCAATGAGCGATGGGTTTTGGCGGAGCTGATCAATATAGGTCTGGTCATCATGGATGCGGGCTCGCCACGGTTGCTGGTGTAGGCGGGTGGTGATGCGCTCGAGCGCAGTGCTGGCATCAATCCGACAACTGACTACAACGATGTGTGCGTGTGCTTGCCAATCGGGGAGTAATGTTTGCCACACCGTGTGCCTAAAGGCGGCTTCGCAAATTACGGCGCTGCCATGACGCAGCAACTGCGTGACACTGGCCTGAAACAAGCGATTGACACTGGTATGGTCAGTGGGGTGTGTTGCCCCCAATGCCAGCCCGGCCCGCAGGGCGTCACGACTGATAAGTGGGCAGGGGAGGGCGGCACTCATTTGCAGTGCGAGGGTACTTTTGCCGGCGCCAGGTGGACCGGTGACGATGATGAGCGGGGGGAAGTGTGTCATGCAGGTATGATAGCATGCGCCATTATTATGCGTTGTGTCGATTCACATAAAAGCTTTAGCCATACATAATAATATTAACGATTTGACAAATGTATTTTATTTTGTTTAAATGGCTATGCAGTGAGTTTTCAGATTAATTTTATAAGGAGTGCATGCAATGACTGTTGTAACACCATGGTATGAAAAAACGTTGTGGATTATCGTATGGTTGATTGTGTTCTGGCCAGTTGCAATTTATGGTATGTGGAAGAGCAGTCGTGCGATGATTTGGAAAATCATTGTAACGTTGTTGGTTGCTGGCCCAACCATTATGGTGATTTTGGGTGCGCTTACGTCTTCGTCAGTTCCAGCTGGTAATTAGTTTTTTAGTAAATAGCGTACTCATTGTCAACTGCGTTAGTGATCATTTATACGATCATTAACGCAGTTGTTTTGGTATTTTGGGCATCAATAGCGAATTTCACGGTTATAATACAGCTATCCATTTAGCCATGAGGAACATTGATGTTACATTATCGCCCGATGCCCACCTATCTTTTGCAACAACCACCCCCTGCGCTCGTTGCTGCCACGTATGAAGCCCGCATTGCTGCCCTCAAAGCAGCTGCTGGCTGTGATTGGGTCGTCGTCTATGGCGACCGCGAACACGTCGCCGACATTACCTTTTTAAGTAATTTCGATACGCGCTTTGAAGAAGCCATCCTCGTGCTTGGCCCCAAAAACGCCGTGATTGTGGGCAATGAAGGGCTCGGCTATGTGCCGATGCTGGGCACCAGCTACGACGTGCATTTGAGTCAGAGTTTGGGGTTGATGGGCCAAGACCGCAGTCGCTTCCCGCGCTTGAGTGCCGTATTGCGTACCATTGGTTTGGCCGCTGGTCAAAAAATTGGCGTGGTGGGTTGGAAATATCTCGAACCCAACGAACAAGATGACGATCAGCCGGCCTACGTACCCGCCATGCTCCTCAGCGCCATCAAGGCGGCCTGTGATGGTGCGTGTAGCTTGCGTGATGTGACCTATTGCATGAGTCATCCGGTGCACGGCTTGCGTTCACAAAATGACGCCCCCCAAATTGCCTTGTTTAGCTGGGGCGCCCAACGGGCAGCCTTGGCCGTCGACCGCGTGGTGCGTGGCACGCGGGCTGGCATGAGTGAATACCAGGCAGCGGCGCTGATGCAGTACGAAGGTGACCCGTTGTCGTGCCACGTGATGATGTCGGGCGACCAAACGCAGGTATTGGGGCTCCGTTCACCGAGTGCGCGATTGCTCCAAGCCAATGATGCGGTGACCTCGGCGGTGGGCTTTCGCGGCGGCTTGTGCTGTCGGGCGGGAGTGCTCGCCGATCAGGTGGCGCCGAGCTATCTCAGCGACTATGTCGATACCTACATGCAAACCCAGGTGCTGTGGTATGAATCATTGAAGATTGGCATGAGTGGTGGTGAAATCCACAAGCGGGTCATGCAACGTTTGGCACATGCGCCATTCAAGCCGTCACTCAACCCGGGTCATTTGGGGAGCATCGACGAGTGGAGCCACACGCCGATTCGCCCAGATTCGGATGATCCGATTCGGTCGGGTATGTTGTTGCAATGCGATATTATTCCGGATACCACTCCCGTGGGTACCGCACTCAACTGTGAAGACACGGTGGTTATCGCTGACGCCAATTTGCGGGCACAACTGGCCAGTCACTCACCCGAGTTGTGGCAGGTCATCAAGGCGCGGCGCGATTATATGCGCACGGCCTTGGGGATTGTATTGCCCGAAGAAGTATTACCGTTGTCGTTGGCCAATGCCCGCTATGCCCCAGCCTGGTTGCAACCCGACATGGTGTGGGTCAAAGAATAAATACGCGTTGGTGGATAGTAAACACCCCACACGGATTACGTACTGTGTGGGGTGTTTTGTGTGCGGATATTAGGCGATGAGGGCGTTGAACCAGCCGGCGGCCATTTCGACATCGCTTTGGATCAAGCCATGTTGGGCAGGTTGCCAGGCCATGGTAATTGAGGCACCAGCGTTTTGTAATAAGCTGTAGAGCGCTTTGCTTTGCTCGGGTGTCATGAGTGGGTCGTGTTCACCATTACTCAAAAACAGCCCCTTGCCTGCCAAGTTGGGCAGGACAGGTGGCACGTACGTCGCCATTGCCCGCAACAAAATCCCGCCACGCATGGTTTGGGGGTGGAGCAACAGGGTAGCGATGGCGATATTGGCGCCATTGGAATACCCGAGGGCGTAGATGTTGTTGGCGGCAAAGCCATAGTGAGTTGCGGCAGCAGTCACAAATATGGCGATTTGGCCGGCACGCACTTGGACGTCTTCAAGGTCAAACACCCCTTCGGCGAAGCGCCGAAAAAAGCGAGGCATACCGCGTTCGCTGACATTGCCACGTAGACTGAGCACGCCACAGCCGGGGGCAATGGCGTGCACCAATCCCAACAAATCGCGTTCGTTGCCACCCGTCCCGTGTAACGCGAGGATGGTCGGCAAATCGGGTGCGGTAGCCGGTTGATAGAGATGTTGATAAAGGTCTAGGCTCATTTTGGCTTTCTATTTCCGGCTTTACTTCCTACTTCATGCTTCATACTTCCTACGTCTTTAGTGATCGCCGTGGTATTTTTCGCCGGCGCTAATGGCAATCGGCAGGTGATTTTGGGGTGGGGCGATGGGGCAGGTGGCATAGATGGTAAAGGCACACGGGGGGCTGACGGCGCGATTGAAGTCGACTATCACTTTGCCGTTTTGGGGCTCACCAGCCATCAAAAACCGCCCAGCACCGTAGGTTTCTTTACCACAGGTGATATCACGGAAGTTGAAAAAGAGTCCTTTGCCCGCTTCGACGGCGTCGAGGGTATAGCTTTGGCCAGCGATATCAAAGCGTACATAGCCGGGGCTGGGGGTGTCATCGACATCGCCGAGCACGGTCAGGATGGGGATGGTTTTGCCAGGCTCATATGCTACAAAGTCGGCCTCGACGCGGTAGGCTGGGTCGTAGTCGAACCAAATCCGTCCGGTGAAGGCGGCGCGTACTTCGCTGTTGCGGTCGCGCAAGCGAATCCCGACGCGGTGTCCACGTGGAATCACGTAGAAGCTGAGGTCGCGATAGCCAATCACGTCAGGGGTATGCTTGCCATCGCCATCACCTTGCAAGGTGCTACTGCTGGAGCTGGTGTTACCGTTGATGGTGATTGTTTCGCCAGCGGTAAGCTCGATGCTGACGTTGTCGTTTTCGTCACGGATAAAAACACCTAAGTGGGCTGGGCATGAATTGGCAGGAAAGACGATGTCTTGGTCTTCTCCGGAGCCAAACGTATTGACCCCTGGGTTTAACCAAAACAAACCGGCCAATGTCAACCAGCCATCGTCAGCGCGCATGGCGGCATCAACCTGGGCCCGCCAGGCCAATTCGTCGTGGAGTGTGGTCATAAAAAACCTCCGTAAGACAATAAAATTACTCTAGTATTATAGCCTGAATTACGAATACGCCGTGGTTATACCAATTGGCGATAGACGGCTTCGAGTTGGGGCGCAATATGCGTGATGCTATGGTGGGCGATGGCCATGTGGCGATTGGCTTGGCCGAGGGTGGCCGCCCAGGTTGGTTGTTGTAGTGTCTGGATTATTTTGGCGGCCAAATCGACCCCATCGCCGTAGCGGGCATAGATGCCGTTTTCACCGAGGTACTGGTGACTCACTGCCGCATCAAATGTAATGACCGGTAACCCCAGCGCCATGTATTGCGGGATTTTGCCACTGCCTTCGCTCAGGCTCATTTTGGGGGCCACGGCCACTTGCCCCAAGCCGAGGTAGTGGTGTGAATCGAGGTAGCGAATCCGCCCAGGGAGGGTGACGTGATCGGCAACACCGAGACTTGCGGCGTAGGCCAGATAACTGGCAGGGTCAGGGTAGCCCATAATCAAAAAATGGGCATCGGGGATAACTCGGAGCACCGCAGGAATCGATTCAATCAACAGATTGGTGCCTTGATAGGGCGCGAGCAAGCCGAGATAAACGACGATTTTGCGATCGGCGGGGATGCCGAGACTAGCGCGTAACGCGGGATTGGCCGGTTGTGGCGCAAAATAATCGGTGTCGATGCCGTCAGCGATGGTGGTGACGTGGGTTGGTGGGTGTGAAAAATCGTTGATGAGCATCTGACGGGCGTTTTCGCTCGACGTCAGTACCATATCGGCTTGGCGATTAATCCACGTTTCGAGTGCATACAAGGTGCGGTAGAGGGCTGACTCGCGGCTGGCAAGAAAGCGATGGTCGATCATTTCGGCCGTCATACTGCCTTGATAATCAAAGACCAACGGTTTGCCAATCAGGCGTTTGAGCACTGCCCCAATCAAGCCACCTTCATGCAGATGGGCATGGATGATGTCTGGTTTGAAGGCCAGAGCCGTTTGTAGGCTGCGCCAAGACAAGGCCACATCGAGGTAGAGTTTGTGGCGCGAAGAGCCCACCAATGCGCGTTTGACCCACGGCACATCCCACGAGCGCACGATGTCGAGCCCTGCTACACTATCACCGTTGTGGTAGGTGGCAATCCGCACCACATGGCCACGGCGTTGCAGCTCGTGGGCTTCTTGGGCGATGCGGATATGGCAGCCGTAATCCGAAAAAAAACTCGTGGGGGCTATCATCAATACCCGGCGGGGCGCATCGGTCATCACACCGCCCCACCATAGGCCATATCAAGCACTTCGGCGATATGCAAGACCTTCATCTGCGAGCCACGTTGGTTGAGACCACCGGCCAGTTGCAAATGACAGCCGGGATTGGCGGTAACTACCACGTCGGCCTTGGTGCGCTCGGCGTTGTCGATTTTGCGGTTGCCGAGTTGGGCAGCCATGGCGGGCTGGGTGACATTGTAGATGCCGGCAGAGCCACAACAGAGGGAAGACTCGGCCATTTCGACCAATTTTAAGCCGGGGATTTGTTTGAGCAATTTGCGGGGTTGGGCGGTAATACGTTGGGCATGCGCCAAGTGGCAGGGTTCTTGGTAGGTGACCGTCAGGTTGACCGGTTTGAGGTCTGCCGTATTGAGTTCGAGGCCAGCGATGTATTCGCTGATATCGCGCACCTTGGCACTAAAGGCTGTCGCTTTGGCGCTCCATTCGGCATCGTCGTGGAGCAAATGCCCGTATTCTTTGATGGTCGAACCACAGCCGGCGGCGTTGACGACGACGGCGTCGTAGCCCTGCCCAAATGCGGTGATATTGGCCTTGGCCAAAGCCCGGGCGCCGTCGAGTTCGCCACCGTGGGCGTGCAAGGCGCCACAGCAGCCTTGTTTGGCAGGGATGGTGACGCGGATGCCGTTGCGTTGCAATACGCGAATGGTGGCGTCGTGGACATTACTAAATGCAGTCGACATAATGCAACCACTGAGGAGGGCAACGTGGCCCTTTTGCACACCAATGGCGGGAAAGGTCTGGCCGTGGGGTGTGGTAAATGAGTTATTGATGGCAGGCAAAATCGCTTCGGCTTCAGCAAGTCCGAGGGCTTTGATGATGCCGAGCTTGCGGGCCAGCCATTGCACGCCGCTTTTTTGGTAGAGCCAGAGTAACCGTGAAAACCCGCGAAACAGGCTCATGTGGGTAAATAATTGCCCAAACACCACCGAGCGAATGGCGCGCACGCTGACGGGGTAGGGAGGCAGGGTGCCGTTTTCTTTGGCGTGGTGGATTTGGGTGCGTGAGGCTTCGAGGATTTGGCCATATTGGACGCCACTAGGGCAGACGGCTTCGCAGGCGCGGCAATTGAGACAGGCGCTCATTTGCTCTTGGAATGTGTCGCTTTCCATACCAATGCGGCCATCGGCGACGGCTTTCATCAGATAGATACGGCCACGGGGCGAGAATTGCTCGAGCCCAGTTTCGCGGTAGGTAGGGCATGACGACAGACAGAGTCCACAATGGACACAGGTATTAATCACGGCATCGCTCGGCATATCGACGCCGGCAAATGGTACAAGGTTAATGGTGGTCACAGTGACCTCCGTACATGCATGGTGCGAGTAAGTGCTGATGGCAGTATACACCAAATGAAGTAGGAAGCGTGAAGTAGGAAGTCGGAAGTGACGTCGGAAGTAGGGGCGAATCATGCCGGCGAATTGATTCGCCGCTATTCGCCCGTGTGAAGTGACGTCGGAAGTAGGGGCGAATCATGCCGGCGAATTTATTCGCCGCTATTCGCCCGTGTGAAGTGACGTCGGAAGTAGGGGCGAATCATGCCGGCGAATTTATTCGCTGCTATTCGCCCGTGTGAAGTGACGTCGGAAGTAGGGGCGAATCATGCCGGCGAATTTATTCGCCGCTATTCGCCCGTGGGAAGTGACGTCGGAAGTAG
>CANFUF010000119.1 GCA_947450095.1 Roseiflexaceae bacterium | reverse complement strand
CGTGAAGCATTAAGTATGAAGTAAAGTCGGAAGTGACGAATGTCTCTGTGCGAGATAAAGAAGTATGAAGCGTGAAGCATTAAGTATGAAGTAAAGTCGGAAGTGACGAATGTCTCTGTGCGAGATAAAGAAGTATGAAGCGTGAAGCATTAAGTATGAAGTAAAGTCGGAAGTGACGAATGTCTCTGTGCGAGATAAAATAATTACCTATGGAATAAGTCCAATGGCAGTTTTTAATTGGGGATCACGGCATTGGGTTGCAGTTCCATCCGGTTTGCGGTCAACCACACACGGTGCATTCGCCGTGGCCGTCGCATCGTCATTGACCACGATATCAGGGGTCAAACCGATGCCATGAATGGCAATATGGTTGGGAGTTAGCCACTGACTAATCGTCAATCGAATCGTACCGCCATTACTCAATGGATAGATGTTTTGCACGATACCTTTGCCAAAGCTCTGGGTGCCGACAATTTGCACATCGGGATAACGATCGCGCAATGCACCAGCCACAATTTCGCTGGCACTGGCCGAATTACCGTCCATCAGTACTACTAATCGTGCCGTAGGAAAAGGAATTGCCGGCGTAGGGGCAGTGGTATGAAATTCTTTGAGGACACCAGTGGCACGCTGCTCATATAGCGCAGTCCCATCATAAAACAACCCCAGCACCCCTTGGGCGCTATCAAGCAACCCGCCAGGATTATGCCGCAAATCAAGGATATAGCCACGCGGTTTGGCATCAACAAATGCACGCATCCCTTGTGCCAAAATCTCGGGGGTATTGCTTTTGAATTCACTAATATGAATGTAGGCAATATTGCCGGCCAACGTCTGCCATTCGACGCTAGGCAACACAAATTCAGCACGCATAATCGTGATCGGAAACGCCGGGGTGGTACCACGCTGCACGGTCAATGTCACTGGGGTGCCTGGTTCACCACGAACCAAGGCCGCAATGGCTACCGCCGCCTCATCTACACTTTTGCCGGCAATAAGTGGAGCGATTTGTACCGTATCAACGGCAATAATTTGGTCGTCGTGGCGCACGCCGGCCTTGATTGCAGGAGCTTCCGCAATCGGCTTCCAGACATACGCTTTGCCATCAGTAATTCGCAAATAAATGCCGATGCCGACTGTTTTGCCTTGCATATCATCACTGGTTTGTTTGGCTTTTTCGGGTTCTTGATAAAAAGTATATTTATCGCCAAGGGTTGCAAGCATGCCTTCAATGGCACCTTTAATCATCCGGGTATGGTCGATTTTTTCACGGGCATAAAACACCGCATCAACCACCTGCCACGCTTCCCAAAACGGCGCAAAGGCCATCCGCACCCCCCACGGGGTTTGCAGTTGGGCAATGGTGCCAGGTCCTACCACTTGAGCAATATCGCCGCCGTAAGGAGTAGCAGCGAGGGTCATCGCCAATACCCACCCTGCTACAAATGCCGCCACCGTATGGTACCAGCGCATGGGATTATCCTTCCCCGTCGAAATCACCGACCTGCGTCAAAAGTATCGTCGCAGCGACGAGCGGCGCTGTCTCGGCTCGCAAAATCCGCGTCCCTAGCCCGGCAGCCTGCCACGTCACTTGCCGCCCCAACCACGCTAATTCGTTAGGACTAAAGCTCCCCTCGGGGCCACTAATCAGCCACGCCGGGCGGGTAGCATCGCACGGCAATTGCCGCAGCGGCCGTGTGCCAGGGCCTTCGTGACACCAATAGACCTGGGCCTCTGGAGGAACGCACATATCGGTCAACGCCACCGGTGGCGCCAATTGGGGCAATATACCACGACACGATTGCTCGGATGCTTCGCGAATGATGCGTTGCCAGCGCTCACGTTTGGTGGGCGACACGTCGCCATCACTCACACTACGGTCGGCAATGATTGGCACAACGGCGCAGACCCCAATCTCGGTGGCTTTTTGCAGTAACCATTCAAAACGCTCAGCACGGATTAGCGATACGGCGAGTGTTACATGGAGTCGCGGTTCACCCGTGGCCACAAACGAATCAACCACCTGCCAGCTCGCGCGTTTGGGGGTTAGTTCGGTGATGCGGACCACCGCCGCCTGCCCCAACCCATCGAGGAGCATGAGATGCTGGTCCACCCGTAAGCGTAATACCCGCGACCACTGATGCACCAAATTGGCATCAGTGGTCGTCGCATTCGCAAACGTTGCCGCATCCACAAAAAAGCGATGCGTATTGGCGATAGGGGTGGTCATCGAACTAGGCATCCCGTTGATGCACGAGCGCCACCCAGTCACCTTCGCTGCGGCGATTGATGCGGGTGAGTCCGGCGGCAGCAAATGCCACGGCGACTTCGTCTTCGCGGTCCGCAATAATCCCCGAGCTAATCAAAATCCCACCTGGTTTGAGGGCGGCCTTCATGTCGTCTGCCAAAAAAACCAACACTTTGGCAATCAAATTGGCAGCAATCAAATCGCACTGCAATGATTCGGGGTCGATGGCCACACCAGGGGGGACGTCTGGTAAATCCCAGCTCAGCCAATGCCCGAGGGTATTGCCTTTGCCAAGACTGCCTTCGATGATTTTCATGCGGTCCAGCACGCCGTTGGCTTCGGCATTGATGCGGGTGGCATCGACGGCGATACCGTCGGTGTCAATGGCAAGGATTTCGCGGGCACCGAGGTGGGCCGACTCAATCGCCAAAATCCCCGAGCCACAGCCGAGGTCCATCACACGGGTATCGGGTGCTTGGTAGTCTTCGAGGAATTGACAGCACATGCGGGTGGTGGGGTGCAAACCAGTGCCAAAGGCCATACCGGGGTCGAGTTTGAGCACAATATCATCGGGCAACGGCGTGTATTCGTGCCATGAGGGCACAATCACGGTGCGACGCCCAATCCGTTGTACCGTATAGTGGCGCTTCCAGGCTTCGGCCCAGACCTGTTCTTCGAGTTGGGTCACCTTGAGGGGTCCCACTTGGCGCAACAGGCTGAGGTGCCACAAGGCTTGTTCGAGGCGCACGCGCGTTTCTTCGCTATGCTCATCGACGGCAATCCACGTCCGCACCGTCACCGGGCGCACCGTGTCATACACATAATCGGGGCCATCGGCACCGTGGATGACCGGTTGATCGACCGCTACGCCACCGTTATAGCCGTATTGCGCCAATAATTCGCTGACCGATTCGACGGCTTCAGCTTCGACTTCGACGCTACATTCCAACCATGCCATGATTTAGGCCTTCCAGCGCGTACCTTGCGCACTATCTTCGAGGGTTACACCCAAATCGCTCAAGCGGTTGCGCACCAAATCGGACAATTGGTACTGCTTTGCTTTGCGCAATTCGGCGCGTAATTCAATTAACAACTCAATAAACGGGGCCGCTTCCGCAACCTTGCTCGGGCCTGATTCGAGCGTCAACCCGAGCACACCACACAAAGTACGTAACTCGGCTTGGGCTTCGACAAAGACAGCACCATTCACACCGGCATCACGGGCCACATTGATAGCACGCACCAACTCAAAAATCGTCGCCAACGCAACCGATGTATTTAAGTCGTCGTCCATGGCCGCTACAAAGGCGGGGCGAGCGACGGCAGTGGCATTACTCAAACGATCGACAGCATCACCATCGGTCAATGTGCCAGTGGCGGGCTCCAACCCACCGTTGATGCGGTCGAGCTTGCGCTCTTGGTCGGCGACGATGTCGATACCATAGGCCAACGGATTGCGGTAATAACTCGACAATACCACCAAGCGCAAGGCATCTGCCGGGTGTTCGGTCAAAAACTCGCGAATCGTGACCACATTCCCCAGCGACTTGGACATTTTTTCGAGTTTGTAAGTACCATCGTCGAGCTTGGTTTGGATTTGGAGCATGCCATTATGCACCCAGTGGCGGGCAAAGGTTTTGCCAGTCAAGCTTTCGCTCTGGGCGATTTCGTTTTCGTGATGAGGAAACACGAGGTCATTGCCACCACCATGGATGTCGATTTCTTCACCCAAATGATCCAAACTCATCGCCGAACACTCGATGTGCCAGCCGGGGCGGCCTGGTCCCCACGGGCTGGGCCAGGCAGGTTCGCCTGGTTTGGCGCCCTTCCACAAGGCAAAGTCACCGGGGTGTTCTTTACGGGCATCGACATCAAAGCGGGTGCCCGACACCATGTCGGTCAAACTGCGCCCCGACAACCGTCCATAATCGGCATCTTTGGCAACCCGGAAGTAGACATCGCCCTCGGCAGCATAGGCAAAGCCTTTGGCGATGAGTTGCTCAATAAAGCTGATAATCTGAGGCATCGATTGGGTGACCCGCGGATAAATCGTGGCGGGCAAAATATGCAACGATGCCAAATCATCGAGGAACTCGGTGACATAGCTCGACGCCAATTCAACCGGATCACGCCCGAGCAAATTAGCACGGGCGATGATTTTGTCATCGACATCAGTAAAGTTGACGACGTGCATCACTTGTAAACTACGGAATTCGAGGTAGCGCCGCAACACGTCAAATACAATCGCCGACATGGCGTGACCGATATGGGCACGATCATAGACGGTGACGCCACAGACATACATACGCACCAGACCAGGAGTAACAGGGCGCAATTCGTCGGTATTGCGCGACATGGTGTTATAAAGCCGAATCGCCATATGATTGGTCCCTTCGTTGTAGCGTCTCGGGGTCTGACTCAGCCGATTCATCGAGCTGTTGCCAAATTGCCGTACGGAATGAATTTGTATCTAAATGATGATGGTGCGCATCTGCCGTGTGGATTTCAAGGTCGTCAATACGAGCCTCGAGTTCCAAAATTTTGTCACGCAGTTGCCGCAACATATCCCCTTCGGGGTCGGGCAATTGTTCGACGCGGCGTGATTCGCCCGTCACTGGGTCGCGGGTGGCCACCACACGCGCAGGGATACCAGTAGCAGTGCTGTATTGAGGGACATCTTTGACCACCACCGCACCACCACCAATCCGGGCACCTTGCCCGATGGTAATCGCACCAAGCACACTCGCACCAACCCCTACAATCACGTCGTCTTCAAGGGTGGGGTGGCGTTTGCCTGACTGCTTGCCAGTACCACCGAGCGTGACGCCTTGATACAACATGACACGGTCACCGATCTCGGCAGTTTCGCCTATCACCGTGCCCATACCATGGTCAATAAAAAAACCGGCTCCGATGCGGGCGCCTGGGTGGATTTCGATACCCGTCAAAAACCGTGACCACTGCGACAACATACGGGGCAAAAACGGCACCCGCCAACGCCACAAGGCATGTGCCACACGATGCATCACAATGGCATGCAGACCCGGGTACAACAATACTTCGGCGAGATTGGTGGCAGCGGGGTCATTCCGAAAAATTGCCGCCACATCAGCACGCAACAGGCGCAAAAAATTGGCCATAGCTTAGGCATCCGTAGACTTGCTCGCCGCCGGTGCGGGCGCAGGCGCAGGCGTGGCTGGGGCGGCAGGGGTCGCAGCCGGAGCTGCGGCTACGTCACCAGCCGCAGCAACTGGCGCAGCCGCAGGAACCTCACTACTCGAGCTACTTTCTTTGGGCGTGGCACGGTAATCATTGATGTGCCAACCACTCCCCTTAAAGGCAATTCCGACGGGTTGCATTACCCGACGCACCGCGCTTTGACAAGTTGGACAGGTGCGCAACGCGTCCTCGCTAAATGACTGATATTTTTCAAATTGCACCTGACAGGTGTCACAGGCATAAACGTACGTCGGCATAATTTCGCGCCTCTCTTGTTCACCAAAAAACCCTGCGAATACCTTGGCATTCACACCACCGTATTGTAATTCATTCAGACACCGAGGGCAACTACATCAAGAAACGACGCCCGATGATGCGCATCCGCAACCCGGGTCACCACCACTTCAGGTGTCACATGCCAGTTGGCACACTCACGGATGGCCCCCAGCACGGCGCGATGCATCACTGGATCAGGTGCCACCCATGGCTCAAAATGAATGCTGATGACCTCAAAGCGCCGTTGCGCCCGATGTGCCTTGCAGTCTACCCGGCCAATCAGCTGGTCGTGATACAAAATAGGTAAAGTGAAATACCCGTAGCGCCGTTTGGCGGCCGGGGTATAGCATTCAATCAAATAGGCAAAATCAAATAATTCCAAGGCCCGCTTACGATCCCACACCAATGGGTCAAACGGCGACAACAACGTGGTGTGTGTACAAATCGGCGGTGATTCGCACCATGCCAACAAATCAGGATGGATGTAGGCTGGCCCATCGATGCCCGCAATCTGCACCGGAATTAATTCGCCGCGTTCAACCAATGACGCAATGAATGGTCGCTTCGATTTCACTTCGGTGTTATATGAACCATTCATGCGGAAGTAATCACCAATCCAGCGCTCGTGCGCTACACCCAACGCCCGCACTGTTTGGCTGATTTGCAGGTCGCGTACCGCTTCGATTGGCGGCGCATCGTCATCATTCCAGTCAGGGCGCAACGTCGCCACGCGGCTATACACGCGTTGGAAGCCCTCACGGCGGGCAATCATTGTTTCGCCCACGGCAAACAAGGCTTCGAGGATTTTTTTCTCGATTGACCAATCCCACCACGTGCCACGTTTTTCGCCGGCCCGGCGGAAGTCACTCGAGCGCACTTCACCACGCGTCGCAAGTGCTTGGCGGATGTGATTGGCGGTTTCCGCATGTTCGGTCAAAAGCGCATTGGCCCAGCGCATCAAGTTTTTGCGATCATTGACCTGCAACAAGCGCCGTTGTGGCCCCCACCATGACGCTGGCATAAAACTTGCTTCGTGCACCCAGGCTTCAAAAATTGCCCCTTCAGCCAAAAGTTGATCGAGCCAAATCGATGGATAATTCCCTACTCTGCTCCACAATACCAAATAGGGACTGCGATTGACGACGCTAATCGTGTCGATTTGCAATACGGCCATCTGGGTAATGATTGCAGCGATATCAGCAGGTTGGGCGGCTGGACGGGGAACATCGAGTCCTTGGGCTGCAATCATCATCCGCCGCGCCGTCGGTTTATCAATAGTCAACATTAATGCAATTCCTCGTTGTATCTATATTCGAATTATACATTGCAATAAAAATTGGATATTTAAAATCGCTAACACTGTACTATAATACATGTGGAATGGGATTTTTATGGTAAGGATTGCCTTATGAGTCAACAAAAGCCGCGTGGACGCTCAGTCGCCACACCTGCTGCACCAATGAAACTACGCACGTTTTACATTGTATTTGGGGTTATTGTATTGGTTGGAATTGCAGTAGCTGCCTATATCAGTCTCGGTGGCACCAAAGCAGCCACACCAAGTACGACCGGGCCAACCGGCACGATGCCAGCTACCCGTACAAGCAATGTCCCTACCGGTAAAACTGATGACGGGCGTTATTTTGTTGGCAAAGCAGATGCACCCATTACCGTGGTGGAATATGCCGATTATCAATGTCCAGGCTGTGGATTTTATGCGACCAACCTCGAAGCCCCATTTGAAAAAGAATTTGTCGACACCGGCAAAGTTCGACTCATCTTCCACGATTTTCCATTACCAATGCACGCCAATGCCATATCAGCAGCAGTGGCAGCCCGTTGTGCCGGCGCACAAAGCCCCGCAGCGTATTGGCAGATGCACGACATGTTGTATACCAACCAACGCCAATGGTCGGTATTAACCACGAGCGACGTCAATAATCAATTTGCCAGTTATGCCAATCAGCTTTCACTCGATGCACCGACATATGCGAAGTGTCTTTCGGACAGTGCAGTGACTGATGTCGTCCTTGCCAATCAAAAAGCGTCGAATGCACTTGGCTTACCTGGTACGCCATCATTTGCGGTCAATGGTGTCGTTGTGGATGCAAGTGATGCCAAAACATTGCAAGATATCGATGCCAAAGTCCGGGCAGCAATTGCCGCTGCAGGAAGCAAATAATAGTACGCGAAGTGCGGTGGTGAATACAAATAACCACCGCACTCCTCTCGAATAATTCGTATGGTGACAATCTTAGTTAAAATAGTGTCTTTTTTGGTCAATCAAAATGACATTCAGATTGACACATGGTACTCCCACAGACTATAATCATGCGTTAGTAACGTATTTATTGGTTAAGCATTGGCTGACCGACACGGAGGCAAGCACATCGTGCGCAACCGCGAGATTGTACCCTTCCTTTTCATCATGTTAATTACCGCATTGTGTGCCTGGATTGCATTTGCACCAGACAATACATGGCTCGGTCGTGATGTAAGCGTGCGCCTTGGTCTCGACCTCCAAGGTGGCACCCAAGTCCTCATGAAGGCAGACGGCGTTGTCGACAAAGACATCATGGCCACTGCCGCCACTGTCATCGAACGTCGTGTCAATGGTCTGGGCGTAAGCGAAGCCATTGTCCAGTTATCGGGCAAAGATCGTATTATTGTCGAACTGCCCGGTGTCCGCGACCCTGAACAAGCCATCGAAACATTGCGTGGCACGGGACGCCTCGAATTCATCGACACCAAAGGCAAATTCCTCAACGAAGGCACAATTGTGCGCACGTCAGGGAACCCAGAGCCCAAGGTACCGGCACCCGACCCCAAGAAGCCCGCAGACCCCGCCAACCCCAAACCAACAGTATCGCCTGAGGTATACCAGAGCATTACTGATGGTCGTGACCTCGATACCCGTCAAGTATCCTTGCGGGTCACCAACGACAAGATTTCTGCCAAACCAGCAGTTTCGTTTGCCTTTACCGGGCAATCAGCCAGTGATTTGGCAACCTTTACTGCGGCCAATATCCAAAAGCCAATGTGTATCGTGCTCGACAATGTGGTTGTCAGTTGCCCAGTCGTGCAATCGGCTTTGATTGGTGGCAGTGGCGAAATCACCACCAATGCCCGTGCCGATGCCGAAAAAATCCTCAACCAGCTCAAGTATGGTTCATTGCCTATCACGTTGAGCATCGAGTCGAGCCGCACCGTATCGGCCACCTTGGGTGCCAATTCAGTGCAGGCGAGTATTATCGCTGGCATGGTTGGATTGATTATCGTCGCCTTGTTTATGATTATCTACTACCGCCTGCCCGGGTTACTGGCGACGGTGGCATTGATTATCTACACCATCATCATTTATGCAGTACATAAGCTCATCCCCATCACCTTGACATTATCCGGTATTGCCGGGTTTATTTTGTCGATTGGGTTGGCGGTTGACGCAAACGTATTGATTTTTGCGCGGCTCAAAGAAGAATTGCGTAACAAACGCTCGTTGCTCCGGGCCGTTGATGCCGGCTTCGACGAAGCCTGGCCAGCCATTCGTGACTCGAGTGCTTCGACATTGATTACCAGTGCAATTTTGTTTGTATTCGGTAATAGCTTCGGGGTCAGCCTCATCAAAGGCTTTGCCTTGACGTTGGCACTCGGTATTCTGTTGAGCTTGTTCACGGCGGTGGTTGTCACCCGGACATTCTTGCGGTTGATTGTGCGCAACGGCGCATTGCAATCACTCTGGCTCTATGAAATCAGCAACGATCCCGACCTGCAAGAGCAGAGCGCGGTTTAGGAATGAGAGCGTCTGCCATATGAAAAATATTGTGAACCTCCGCTATATTTGGTTCCTTATTTCCCTGTTGGTCATTGTGCCTGGTGCAATTTTCTTTGCACTCTTTGGGCTCCGTACGGGCATTGACTTCGCCGGTGGTGCGTTGTGGGATTTGCATTTCACCACCAAACAAACCAGCGAGCTCAACACCGAAAAAATCCGGTCTATCTTTGCCGAAAACGGCTTTGAAGGGGCGCAAGTCCAGGTCAGCGCAGTCAAAGTCAATGGCAAAGAAATAGCATCAGCAGTGGTACGCACCAAAGAACTCAGCGCCACCGCGCCTGAGAAACAACAACGCACCATCCTCGCCGCCTTGACCAAAGTCTACGGCGAAGTACAACGTGAATCGCTCCAAAGCGTCGGTCCCACCGTCAGCGCCGAAGCGACCCGTAGTGCGGCTATCGCTGTACTCGGCGCCTGTGTCGCAATTTTGATTTATTTGACGGTGGCCTTCCGCAAAGCACCCAACCCCTTCCGTTATGGTGTATGTGCTATTATTGCCATGCTCCACGACGTGTTGGTGGTACTGGGTATGGCAGCCATCCTTGGGCACTACATTGGGCTTGAGGTTGATGCCTACTTCTTGACGGCGTTGCTTACTATCATCAGCTTCTCGGTTCACGATACCATTGTGGTGTTTGACCGTATCCGCGAGAATTTGATTCATCGCCGCTCCGGTGAAATCTTTGACGATATCGTCAACCATAGCATCGTGCAAACCCTGCCTCGTTCCATCAACACCCAGCTCACTAGCGTCTTTACGTTGACGGCATTGGTGCTGTTTGGTGGCGGCACCATCCGCAATTTGGTATTGGTTTTGTTGATTGGGTTGATTAGTGGTACCTACTCATCAATCTTCAATGCCTCACAATTGTTGGTGGTGTGGGAACATCACGAGTGGCGCAATTGGTTCCGCCGTGATTCATCAGCTGAAGCCTAATCCCTGCGCCGACGCATGAATATCCAATAATCTTACACGAGCGAGGAGGTGGGGTAACCCACCTCCTCGCTGTTCGCAAATCGATACCAGCACCAAAGGAGTACGCAATGTTTCAATGGCTCAAAGAGCGCTTTGCCCAGAATCCCGCAGTGGCGCAACCACCCGAACCGGTGGTCGTGATGATTTGCGACGGTCCCGTCGATGCAGCCCTCTACCAATCACAACTCCAAGATGCCGGTATCCCTTCAGCCTTGATGGGGGCCGATAGTGCCAGTATGTTTGGCATGCAGAGTGGCCTCCTTGCCGATGTGCGGATTGTGGTGCCCCATGAATTCGCCGATGCGGCCATCGCATTGCTCGCAGACAGCATCGATAACGATTACCGCGACGACGATAACGAAGAATCCAGCGACACCGGTGATACCGACGACAGCGCAGACGTATAATCATCGTGGTACATGCTTCATCATAACCACGCACGGTGTTTTCATATAGCCTGCAATAATTGCAGTATGAAACAATCGTGATGGGCATGACAACGGCACATTCATCGCACCACCCACGTTATTTTTTCATACAATCAACTCAATACAAAGGACCACAAGGCAATGGGAATAATAGGCGCAGTGCTGATTGGCGCGATCGTCGGCTTGTTGTTGGGGTTGATTGGGGGGGGTGGTGCGGTATTGATTGTACCGAGTATGGTCTATGTCATGCACATCGACGCGCATGTGGCAT
>CANFUF010000118.1 GCA_947450095.1 Roseiflexaceae bacterium | reverse complement strand
GTGATTGGTGATTGGTGATTGGTGATTGGTGATTGGTGATTGGTGATTGGTGATTGGTGATTGGTGATTGGTGATTGGTGATTGGTGATTGGTGATTGGTTGCGCCACACGCCTGATTGCATATCTGCAATCAGGCTAGTCGCACGCTGACGGCGCGCGACTGTCTCACGCCAGATTTCGGTAGGGAGCGCATGGGTGGCCGGAGCCACCTCGTTCCAGCGACCACGCTGCGCCACCGCATCAATTCCCACTGCAATCTCGGGGGGTAGGGGGTGCTCGAGGCCATGGCGTACCGCCGCAAAGATATAGCGCTCGGGATCATCTGCGAGCAGTTGCCAATCGGCATCACTCACCACTACATCGATGAGAAACGGCACAATGGTGCTACGACAGATGTATTCGGTGATGTCTTCTTTGGTATAGTAGGCACCCATTTGGCGTTGATTGATATATTTTTCAAAAATATAGCCCAACACATCGGGATTAATTTCGTTGCTATTGGCACGCAACGGGCGGTCGTCGAGGTGCCACGTCCACCCATCAAAAAAGGTGAAAATTTTGGCAAAGGCCTCATCGGCGATTGTGATGGTCTGCCCATGCAATTGTTCGATTTGGTGTTGGTTAAAAATACCACCGTTGAGGTAGGGCACTGCCCCTAATTTGCGGGTAGATTCATCCGAGCGCTCATTCGTTTTTTTGGCAAAGCCGTCGAAAAAGAGCGGACACAAAAATTCTTGATAGTAATTTTGGGGATATTTTTCGAGATTTTTTTTGAGATAATCGATATCACCCGCCACAAACTGCTTTTTTTGCAAAAAGTAGATGAACATCAGACGGTTGAGCATCACCGAGGCATACCAGCGTTGCATTTGTTCGTCGGGAATCCCACTGATAAAGCTCATAAACACATCGTGTTGTTTTTTGAATTCATCATAAAACTTTTTGGTGACCCGTTCGACTTCAGCCAAGGGGTTGAGCATCTGCAAGACATCAACCAATGTCAATTGTTCTTCTTGGTCGAGCCCAAACTCCATGCGTGCCAAAAAGGTCGCTAGTAGTTGGCGTTCATTGGGTTCATTAAATTCACGCAGGCTACGCTTACGTTGCGAATCTCGCGTGCTAAACTGCCAGATGCGTTGATCACCACAATCAAAAATCAATACTTTGTTGGGGCATTGTGTATAAATAGCTTGCTCGATACGCGTCCGGGCTGCTTTGTCAGGCATTTGCTCGACTTCGGCACGCAGTACCAGATACCCGCGCTTTTGCGCAATAGGAAGAAGCGACAGCAACCCAGTGGGGGTACTAATTTGCTGGGGTTGGGCATGATCCCAGCCTAATCCCACAAAAAGGGATCGGAGGGCATCATGTTTCATACTAGTCAGATATGTCGTAATTTGACTTAATTTCATTGGGCGCTTCCTTCTACCAATCCAAGGCTACAGACAATACTCGCAATATCCTCGGCATCAGCATCGGTGTGATTAGCAATAAACAACAGATTATCGCGCTGAAGCGACATCACACGATCAGCAATATCGCCAATTTTGGTATCTTTGTTACGCAATAAGCGATTGAGCGTATCCGTTGCACGTTCGGTAAACGGCGTATTGACCATCCGTTCGACCACCCGTTCAAGTTCGATATCACGAAAAAGCGTCACCGATAATTTTTTGACATGCTCAAGCAGCCGATTATAGGTACGATAGCGCGCACTATTGACTGGGCCAATCCCCACTTCTTGGGCACGGTATTCTTCGCTGACCCGCTCAAGGATACCAGCAACCAACGCATCGTGCGTCGGATGGAGCTCCATCCGAGGAGTATCACTCCGACACGCAGCCAAATCGATTACCCGTTTGGCAGATTGCGACACGATATCCCCCGCAAGGTTCACATAGTTCAAGGCACTCAAGCCACTTTTGGTACGCACAAAACTCAATACCCCTTGTGGTTCACCAACCCCAATCTCATGCGTTTTGGCCGAACGAATTTGGGCAGGCAACTGAGCGATTTGTTTTTCGAGATGCGGATTTGCCTGAATCGCATTTGCCCAAATCTGATAACAATAGGAAGCCATATCAACATCATTATCAGTTTCTTCATAAATCGAGGTGTGTTCGGTATAGACGTCGTTGATGATTTGATCATTCGCAATATCTTCGAGGAATTGTTCATCACCACCGATAATTTCATTATTTGAGCGCAAACGGTCGGCAATACGACGGCGCAGTTTCAGCACCGCTTCAACGCCATCGGTCGGCAAGAATGAATAACACAAAATCTCATGTGCTTGTTGGCCGATGCGATCTACGCGACCAGCACGTTGCACCAATCTGATAATCGCCCACGGCAAATCAAAATTGACCACAATATGCGCATCTTGCAGATTTTGACCTTCAGACAGCACGTCTGTCGCCACAATCACCCGCAATTCATTCGCAGGCTCAATTGTTTTGCGCCGCGACAACGGACTAAAGCGGTCTGCCAGTTCAGCCGGGTTGTCAGAATGCCCAGTGACTTCGGCGATCTGTGGGATTTGCCGTTTTTGGAGTTCTCGCACCAAATAATGGGCCGTATCGGCAAATTGCGTAAAGACCAATACTTTTTGATGCGCATGCGTCGTCGTCAATAAATACTCGAGTGCATTCAGCTTTTCATCGGTTTGGGCATCCCACGCACCAACCATATTAATGATTGATTGCAGGTCAGTGTTATCTTTTTGGAGTGCGTCACGCAAGCCTGGCGCAAACAACGTCGGACGCAGCCAACGCACATTAGCATTTGCAATTATTTCGTAGAGTTTTTGCGCTGATTCCGACAATATAGCCGCTGGATCTTCTTCTGGACCGCCATACAAAAAGTCTTCATCATTAATAACCGCATCAAATTCTGCCGCATCAAATTGCCCAATCGGAATGTTGTTGTTGGTATCAAGGGCATAAATCAACATAGCATTACGCATGATATGGCGTTGTAACGACTGCAAAAACACTTTGCCACTGCTTTCGAGGCGTTTGAAAAAGCTCGAGCGGGCAAAACCTTTGAGTCGCACCCCGGCCCGCCCCAAATCGTCCACAATATGTTTTTCTTCAGTCGTGAGCACTACACTGGTGGCAATGTACCCTTTGAGTCCGTACCGTGGTAACTGCAATTGCCCAATGATGTCAATCACCGTATCACTAAATAATCGCTGATATTGATCACCTTCATTCACCGTAAACCGTGCTGTTTTGGGCAACCGGGTAGGGAAGTAGCTCCGTTCACCATTTCCAAACGTCAGGTAGGATTGTTGTTTGGCTTCATCAAATTTGGCGTAGTTCTTTTTGATGAAACTGCGGGTACGCCGCACCATAAATAAGCGGAGCAGGTCGCGCCAATCTTCGGGGAAGTGGCTATGTGCGAATGCTTTCAACGTATCCGGGCGCACTTGCGTCAAGATTTTGGCACGATACTCGGCTGGTGATTCACGGAGCCAGCGCTCGGGGCGTACCGGCAAGCGGGTATCGGGGTCAAGAAAAAGGCGTAATTGGGTGGCAATGTCGGCTGCCGAAATATTGTATGGTGTCGCCGAGAGCAAAATCACTTTTGCATCTTGTTCGGCAATATAATCACGCACATATTGGAATGATTTACTCTCGGGATTGCGCAAATTATGTGATTCATCAACAATTATCAAGCGAAAGCGCCGTGATTCGTTTTTTAGTTTATCAGCCATAGAAATCGAGCGTACTTCGGCATTCAAATCATATTTATTGACATAGTCATTTTTCCACATCGGCACAAGGTTTTTTGGGCAGAGAATCAGCGTTCGTACATCATAAAGCTCTTCGAAAATCCGCACCAAGGCGGTGGCCATCATCGATTTGCCCAACCCTACCACATCGCCCAACAATGCCCCACCCCGCGTATCGATATGGCGGGCGGCTAGTTGCACCGCAGCCACTTGAAATTCAAGCAAATCACGACGAATGTCCGTGGGAATGCGATACCCACTCCCTGAAATTACATCTTGCGACATGTGGTAAACCATTTTGAGGTATATCTCATAGGGAGTAACTTTGCGCACCCATCCTTCGTCGATCATTTTGATCAAATCATTACTGATGTCGACACAACTACGGTGATCCCACAAATCGTTGTACCAGCCTTGTAAATGCGTGACATTTTGCTGGTCGGGGTTATCTACGGTCAGTTCGCCTTGACCACGCAGACCAGCCGCGGTGAGATTACTACTGCCGATAAAGGCAATATTGGCATAGGGTGCTTGTTGATTTTGATCATAGGTAAGATAAAGTTTGGCGTGAAGCTGATGATTAGTATAGAGTTTGACGACGACACGCTGTGCCTGCAAATCATCACGGAGTTGAATTAACGTGGCTTCATCTCTTGGATTCGGAGTACGAAAGCTAAATTGATCAGCAAAGAGTTCCAAGGCGGCTTTTTTGCGTTCGTTGATTTGTAGATTGGTTACTTCTTTATCCGCACTACTGCGCAATGATTGTCGCACGCTAACATGTGGAGCATTCGACATCCCCACGATGATGCGGAGCTGGCTTGATTCACCACCCTGATAATGGGCGATCTTGGGTGCAATATCGGTATATCCGTGCAGGTTGAAATATCCCACGCAGACGTCAGCATGCGATGAGCTCGCGAGTGCGCTAACCAACCGTGATAAAAACAGCGTATTTTCTTGCATATTGTCATAGATGTTGGGCATATTACTTCTCCAGCGCGGTATCGTTACTATCTATCTTACGCCGAATGACGTGCGCATGTATGTACACGAATCACCCGTGGTTTCGGTTTTTGCGTTGCCGAATCACCGTATTTGCGGCGGTACGCAAAACAACACATCCATCATAGATGACGTATGACGTATCTATTGTACAATGAGATCATTCAACGTACATCCAAACCAGCAACACCAAGACAGTACGCAAAGGCAGAAATATGGAATTCAGCGATATCGCCGCGGCGCTCGAAGACATCCAGGATGTGCTCGAGAGTGAGCATGCCGCCCTCGAAGCCCAGATCAAAGAGGCACTCAACGCCAGAACCTACGATGTGCTGAAGCAATTGACCCCACGCATCGAGGCAATCGAAGCGTTCCGTGGCCGCGTCGTGACCTTGAACACCGATTGGCAGAAAACATTTGCGAAAAAGCGCCGGAGTGGCGAGAAGCTGAGTCGCGGGCTGCGTACTGCGCAGGAGGCATTCTTCAAACCCATCCTGGTGGCGTTAGTTGCCCGGGGTGGAAGTGCCCGCAAGAGTGACATCGTGGCCGACCTCGAGGCAATGATGGGTGCGACATTGACGGCGCATGATCGCATGGCGTTGCCTAGCAACCCCAACGAGATCCGCTGGCAAAACACCGTCGCCTGGGCACGGCATGATCTACGCCTGGCAGGGCGCATCAAAGACGACTCACCTCAGGGCATATGGGAGATAAGCGATGCGGGCAGGGAGTGGGTGCGGGAGGGGTAGGTTACCGCTGGAAATTCTGAAACACACCGAAAGTTAATCCTGGTTGAGAGAAACATGAACAACAACAATGGGGCACAATGTATGTGCCCCATCAGCGAGTTAAAGATGATTCCCTATTGAGGCAGGCCTTTGAGCGGATTCGAAGTATCTCAGAATCCAGCAATCCCCACAGCACCACTTATTTCGCATCACTTTCCGGTGCTGGCAATTCAATCTTTAGCTCACTTAAAATCCGCAAAAACGAGGATTTGCTCGTTGCAACTTGCTCGGAGTACGAAGTGTAGCTGCCTTCTGGATTCGCGCGAGAAGTGAATTCTTCAAATGACGCAAAAAGTTCTAGTAGCTTTTGATGCGTTGCTGTTTGCTCTGATGTCGGGAGCAACGTTTTGAGCGAGGATTGGATTGTGAGTGTTTCACTTGCAATTTCTTGACGTTTTTTCGAAATATCTGGATCAGCTGCCATCTTCATGAATGCAGTGTCAAAGTCCACGTGACCATAACCAGTTTGCCAAACATATTTCTCTGTGATCGGGGTGTCCGTCCTATATATTGCGTCGTGCCATACGTTCATATTCAAATTGTTCATTTTCTCAGCTTTTACCATGGTATCTAGCATTTCAGACAAAAGGCTATGTGCCGCTGCTTGATATGTATCGTGTTTCAGTTTGGTCTGTTGATTTGCATAGGAATACCAACCAAACGTACCTACTATCAGGAGGACGAGCAGTCCTAAAACAGCGTACAACCAACGTGCCTTAGAATTCACCTGCTGCTGCCCAGCATGTGTTGGGTCCTGATTGTTTGCGGGCACAAACCCATCACTTTGTGCTGTGCTCGCTGGTGTTTTCTCAATCGGGTAACCGCAGTGAATACAAACCGATGATTTGTCTGATATTTCTTTTGCGCACTCCGGGCAATTCATCAAAGCCATGTTGCACCTCTACGTTATACTATAACATTCCCATAGTATAGCAGACTTCACCAACTCTATCTACAAACAGATATGACCGTCCGCGGCATCATCGTATCCCTCGAAGATGATCAAAAGCTGCTCTATGCGCTCAAAATCGTCCCATCGGTGGCTTTTTATCGCTATGAGATTGCATTTTCATAGCGGTGTGCCCATATGCGCACACCCCGTTTTGTATACTATATCTACCACCATAAATTCACGTTGTACGTTATTATAGAACAAATCCCCCCACCACAAAGGACCCAGCCATGCCATCCCCCATCACCACCCTGGCCCAACTCACCAGCCAGCACGCCGCCTTGTACGCACCAGTGGCAGCGGCCAACGCCGCCGTAGCGGCCCAGCACAAAGCCCTGCTGGCCGCCCAGCGCGACTGCGTCAAGGCCATCAAGTTATCGCGCAAAATCACCAGCCTGATGGATTCGGCCACGGGTGTGCGCATCGCCCCCGATTCCACCGACCACTACGCCGTCGCCCAAGCGGCCGAACGCGCCGCCCAGGCCAGCTATATGGCGGCGGTGCACGAGGCCCTAGCTGCCTACCATACCTACGCCCAGCAGGTGTTGCCGCGCTACCAAGAATTAGTGCCAGTCCAGGATGCCCCTGCGTAGCGGGAGTTTTTTGACGCAATCGCCGGGCAATGGTAGGATAGGGCGATGAATTGACACACAACGGAGGCTTTTTGCGATGAAGTTACACGAATACCAAGCCCGTGATATTTGCGCCAAATACGGCATCCCCGTCACCGGTGGTGGCGTGGCCATTACCCCCGCCGAAGTGCGCGCGATTGCCACCCACATCGGCGCCCCCGTGGTGGTCAAAGCCCAAGTATTCGTCGGCGGCCGCGGTAAAGCGGGCGGCGTCAAGTTGGCGCAAACCCCCGCCGAAGCCGAGCTGGTCGGTAGCCAGATCCTCGGTATGGATATCAAAGGCCTGACGGTTGAAAAAGTCCTGGTGGCCGAAGCCATTACCTACGTCCACGAAATCTACCTCGGCGTGATTATGGATCGCGCCACCAAGCAAATCATCGTGATGGCTTCGGCCGAAGGTGGCGTCGAAATCGAAGAGGTCGCCAAGACCAACCCCGATGCCATCAAAAAAGTCGCCGCCCACCCCACCCTCGGTTTGCTCGATTACCAAGCCCGCGAACTGGCCTTTGCAATCGGCTTGACCGACGGCAAACAAGCCCGCCAATTCGCCAGCATTGCCAGCGCCCTCTACAAAATTTATATGGAAACCGACGCATCCCTGGCCGAAATCAATCCCTTGGTGGTCAAGGCCGACGGCGCCTTGCAAGCACTCGACTCCAAGATTGTGGTCGACGACAGCGCCTTGTTCCGCCACCCCGACCTCGAAGCGATGCGCGATAGCTCAGACGAGCCCTTGGCCGAGCAACAAGCCCGCGAAGCCGGCATCACCTTTATCAAGCTCGATGGCGACATCGGCTGTATGGTCAACGGCGCCGGGTTGGCAATGGCCACCATGGACGTGGTGAATTTGTACGGTGGCTCACCGGCCAACTTCCTCGACGTGGGCGGCGGCGCCGGCAAAGACAAGGTCAAGGCCGCTTTGCAGATTATTTTGTCTGACAAAAACGTCAAAGCCGTGTTGTTCAACATCTTTGGTGGGATTACCCGCGTCGACGAAGTCGCCAAGGGCATCATCGCCGCCTTGGCCGAAGTCGACACCGATGTGCCGATGGTGGCGCGGTTGGTGGGTACCAACGAAGTCGAAGGCCGACGGTTGCTCGAAAACAGCGTGCTCATCCCGGCATCGACCCTCGGCGAAGGCGCCCAAAAGGCCGTCGCCGCAGCCAAGGCCTATGCCGCCAGCAAGGCGTAGTTACGCCACAATCCCCCCTGTGACGGTGTATGCCGTTGCAGGGGGGTGTTTTTTTGTGTGCCCAGCGTCTTCGTTTGTCTCGCGCAGAGGACGCAGAGGGCACAGAGATATCTTCCACGGGCGATTTTCCACGGCGAATTGCTATGTGTTTATAGTAAAAATCAGTGCATGCGCCGTGGATTAATCACCCTTACCATTGACTTCCGACGTCACTTCCGACTTCATGCTTCATACTTCCGACTTCTTATGTCTCGCGCAGAGGACGCAGAGCGCGCAGAGATGTTTTCCACGGGCGATTTTCCACGGCGTATTGCTATGTGTTTGTCGTAAAAATCAGTGCATGCGCCGTGGATTAATCGCCCTTGCCTATTGACTTCCTACGTCACTTCCGACTTCATGCTTCATACTTCCTACTTCGTTCACACCATCTGTTTGACAACCAAGGCTTCGAGCTCGCGCAAAATCGCCAATTCGTGGTAGTCTTGGCATTCGCTCATGGCGGCATAGAGGCGGGTCAGCCACTGGGGGCGGAGCTCGGGGCGGCTATAGCCGGCGGCCAGCCAGGCCAAATCGGCGGCCAGCACCGCCCGCAATTGTTCGGCGGCGGTATAGCGGCTGGCCACGCTGGGTAAGCGGTCGCGTTTGGCGTGAGGGTAATTGCTGCCCGCCACCAGCAGGTGGGGCTCCGTGTCAAACAAGCCGGCCAGCAGCACCACCGTGCGTTCGCTGGGGATACTTAGGCCCATTTCGATGTGTGACACCGCCACCCGCGAGACGGCGAGGCGCTCGGCCAGGCGTTCTTGGGTCCAGCCCCGCTGTTGGCGCAGGCGGGCGATGCGTTTGCCAAAGGATTCGGCGTCACTCGTCATACAACTATCACTTCTGCGCTAATTGACTTAGCAGAAAAATACTACACTTCATGGTATAACACAACACAGTACTTGTATTGCACCAAAGGAACACCGCATGACTCGCAAACGTGCCTTGATTACCGGTATCACCGGTCAAGACGGCTCATATCTGGCCGAATACCTACTCGAACTGGGCTACGAAGTTATCGGCATGATTCGCCGCTCGAGCACCGTCAACTTCGAGCGCATCCGCCACATCCAAGACGACATCACCTTTGCCACCGCCGATTTGCTCGACGAAGTGTCGCTCATCAACATGTTGCGCGAACATCGCCCCAGCGAAGTCTACAATCTAGCCGCCCAAAGCTTTGTGCAGACGTCGTTCAGCCAGCCGGTCTTTACCGGTGAAGTGACCGGACTCGGCGTGACCCGCATGCTGGATGCGATTCGGGTGGTTGATCCCGGCATCCGGTTTTATCAGGCCAGCTCGTCCGAAATGTTTGGCAAGGTGCAGGCCGTCCCCCAAAGCGAAAGCACGCCCTTTTACCCACGCTCACCCTACGGTGTGGCCAAGTTGTACGGGCACTGGATTACCGTCAATTACCGCGAAAGCTACGACATGTATGCCTGTAGCGGGATTTTGTTTAACCACGAGAGCCCGCGCCGTGGCCTCGAATTTGTGACCCGCAAAATCACCAACGGGGTGGCCCGTATCAAACTGGGCATCGACAAAGAATTGCGCCTCGGCAATCTCGACGCCAAGCGCGACTGGGGCTTTGCCAAAGACTATGTACGAGCCATGTATTTGATGCTCCAACAAGCCAAACCCGACGATTATGTAGTGTCAACCGGCGAAACCTACTCGGTACGCCGCTTCTGCGAAATCGCCTTTGGGCATGTGGGCCTCGACTACACCAACCACGTGGCCATCGACGAGCGCTTTTATCGCCCGGCCGAGGTCGATTTGTTGGTGGGGGATCCCAGCAAAGCCAAACAACAATTGGGCTGGAGCCGCGAAGTGTCGTTTGAACAATTGGTCACCATGATGGTCGATGCTGACTTGGCGCTGATCAAACGTGAACGCGGGTTGTAATCACGCGGACGTGCAGTGGGGGTGTTCGAGGGTATACCTCGCACATCCCCACTTTTTTGTGAACAAAAATGCACATTTGCGGACGGAGATGTGCGTTATACTAATTGAGGATACCGCTGTGGCCGCTGTGCGAGCCAGATGATCATCCGTTGGCAAGCCCATGGAGATTCCACGCCGGTGGCGCACACCGGCATGGAATGACGCTGGGGGTGGTGGCGGCCGCTGTGCGAGATAAAGCAACTCCTCTAAACGAAAAGAGACTACCATGCACACAGACAACGATATTGAACGCTTTGTAGCAGCCCAAAACAAATCATATGAAGGCTATCAAACGGCACTCGCCCAAATGCAGACCGGACGCAAGCAAAGCCACTGGATTTGGTATATTTTCCCAAAAAGACGACCTGACGACAACAAAGGCTCACAATACACGCAAACGTACGGGCTCAGCGATGATGCCGAAGCAACTCGCTACCTACACCACGCCATCCTCGGGCCACGGTTGGCCGAAATCACGGCCGTGGTTTATACCCAGCTCATCGATAAAAAAATCGATCCCGAAGTGCTTTTGATGTGGGATAAAGATGTCAAAAAAGTGCGCTCGTGCATGAAGCTTTTTATCCGCGTAGGCAAAAAAGCCGACGCCACCACGCTACCGTGGCTGCCAACGTTTTTGGCACAGGCGCAGGCGATTTTTCAGCTGCTTGATATCCCCAAATACCAATAGCGGTGCCAGTAAATGACACCGCGACTATTTCACACCGAGACAATTTCACACTACACGCGTGGAGTACCTCTGTGCCCTCTGCGCCCTCTGTGCGAGCCAAGAAGTCGGAAGTATGAAGCATGAAGTCGGAAGTGACGTAGGAAATCAATAGGTAAGGGCGATTAATCCACGGCGCATGCACTGATTTTTACTATAAACACATAGCAATTCGCCGTGGAAAATCGCCCGTGGAAAACACCTCTGCGGCCTCCGCGCCCTCTGTGCGAGATAAGAAGTCGGAAGTATGAAGCATGAAGTCGGAAGTGACGTAGGAAATCAATAGGTAAGGGCGATTAATCCACGGCGCATGCACTGATTTTT
>CANFUF010000117.1 GCA_947450095.1 Roseiflexaceae bacterium | reverse complement strand
TTGCCTGCACCAGGTGCCCCTAGCAAAATGACGTCCATCGTAAGCCCCCCTGCTGCTCATCTTCGAACTGCAGTCTAGCGCCGCCCGAGAAATCCTTCGTAATTACGCATAACCATTTGTGCCTCGAGCTGCCGCAATGTGTCTACCGCTACACCGACCACAATCAACAACGCCGTAGCGCCGAGACCAATCGGGACACCGGTAATCGCTTGCGTCAAAAAGGGCAAAATAGCAACCAAGCCAAGGAACAACGCCCCCGTTCGGGTCAAACGACTCACAATTTGGTCGAGATAGCTCTCGGTGTTTTTGCCTGGTCGAATCCCCAAAATGAAGCCGCCGTTCTTTTGTAACGTGTCGGGGATGTTTTGTTGTTCAAAAATCACCTTGGTGTAGAAATAGGTGAAGAAGAATACCAACACAAACAGTGCCACCGAGTATACCAACGTCCCTTTGCCGTATTGTGGGCTAAAAGTCTGATAAGTAAAACACGCCACTTGCTTGAGAATCGACGCATCCGCAGGTGCAGTGACTTCTGGACATCCATACGAAGCCAACGTCCCTGGGAATACAATGATACTTTGCGCAAAAATCAACGGAATCATGCCCGCCATGTTGACTTTTAGCGGGATATGGCTGGTTTGTCCGCCATATTGGCGATTACCACGCACCCGTTTGGCATATTGCACCGGGATACGTCGCTGGCCTTCGTGCATCATGATAATCCCAACAATCGTCAAGATCGCAATGAACAAAAAGGCGATAATCCCAATCACTTGCTCGGCGCCACCAGTTTGGACACTGGTAAACCCTTGCAACACCAGCGATGGCAAACGTGACACAATACCGGCAAAGATAATCATCGAAATGCCGTTACCAATCCCATAGGTTTGGATTTGTTCACCCAGCCAAATCAAGAACATCGTACCAGCCAACATTGCAATCAATACCGCAAACGTCGGCAAGAAGTTGTTGACGATATCAAAAGACGAACGGAATAACGATTGCCCCGCACCCAAGCTACGATCCAGCGTGAGTGTTTGACCATACGCTGACAACAATGCCATCGGCACTGTGGCAATGAAGGTGATTTGGTTCAATCGAATTCGGCCCTGCTCGCCCTCTTTGCGCAAATCGTTCAATGCCGGAATCAGCGGTTGCAACAATTGCACGATAATTTGTGCGGTGATGTATGGATATACACCCATGGACGCCACTGACAGGTTTTGTAGTGCGCCACCAGCAAAAATATTCAACAATTGTGCCAACTGATTGCTCTGCAACGCTTCACGCAGACTGGCCAGCGCATTCGGGTCGAGGTTGGGCACTGGAATGTGCGCAATAAACCGGAAGACCAGCATCATGGCAAGGGTAAATAATACCCGCCGACGTAGGTCAGGCACTTGCAGTGCTTGTAACACTGACTTCAGCATGGACGAATCTCCTCAGAGTCAGCAGGGGTGGGTGACAAGCACCCACCACCATCACCGTGTCTTTATTCGCGAGTACCGCGGGCAGATGGATGCAAGCCAAAGCTTCGCGTCGGGCGCACAAGCACCCACGGCTTCTCTGTGACTGTCCCACCAGCTGCTTCGACCTTTTGCTTGGCACTGGCGCTTGCCTTGTGCACTTGCACGGTCAATGCTACCGTCAATTCGCCATCACCCAACAACTTCACTGGTTGACTGGCCTTAATCAAGCCTGATGCAATCAATTCAGCGATGGTCAATGAACTATTGGCCGGCAATTCGTTCAAGTCGGCCACATTGAGTACTTGGTACGCAACGCGGTAGCGGTTTTTGAAGCCGCGCAAATATGGCATACGCTTGGTCAAACGGTTTTGACCGCCTTCGAAGGTCAGATACGGGTTTGGTCCCGAACGTGCCTTCTGACCCATCATACCCTTACCTGCGGTTTTACCCTTGCCCGAACCATAACCACGACCAACACGTTTGGAGGTGCGGTGTGATCCAGCGGCTGGACGCAAATCGGTCAACTTCATGATTGAGCCTCACCTTCTGCCGTCTCTTGGACTGTGACCAAGTGACGTACCTTGAAGATCATGCCACGAACCACCGGCGTGTCATCACGCACAATGCTACTGTTCAATTTGCGTAGACCGAGCGATTTAATCGTCTCTTTTTGGTCTATGCTGTAGCCGATGGCGCTCTTGGTATACGTAATTCGCAACTTCGCCATGACCTACGACTCCTGCTTGTCGGCACTGCGCACAATTCGGCGCTGGCGCAACTCATGCCGGGTCAGACCGCGCTCTTTGGCTGTCTGATCATTCGACTTCATCTGGCTCAATGCCTCGAACGTAGCTTTGACAACGTTGACGGGATTGTTGCTGCCATAACGCTTCGACAACAAATCCTTGATCCCCGCTGCTTCAACCACGGGACGAACGCCACGACCTGCGATAACGCCGGTACCAGGTGCGGCTGGAATCAAACGCACTTTGGTTGCCGAAAACTCGGCTTGCATTTCGTGGGTCACGGTCGTCCGTGCCAACGGCACAAAAATCAGGTTCTTCTTGGCGGCATCGACACCTTTGCGAATCGCATCGGGGACTTCTGCTGCCTTGCCCATACCGATACCCACATGCCCGTTGCCATCACCGACAACCACCATCGTGCTAAAGCTAAAGCGGCGACCGCCCTTTACCACTTTTGACACACGGTTGATTTGTACGATGCGCTCTTCGAGCTCGAGGCCCTCGGGATTGATTTGCTTTCTTGCCACAAACTCCTCCACCATGTCAGGTGCGCCGGGCTTCGGCACACATTCATATCACTACTGATGCCTTAGAACTCGAGGCCACCCTCGCGGGCTCCATCGGCCAGAGCCTGCACACGTCCGTGATACTTGAAACCACCGCGGTCGAACACCACCTGGTTAATCCCCGCAGCTTTGGCCTTGGCGGCAATCATTTGCCCTACCGAATGTGCTTCCACACTTTTGGTGCCTTGTGCCACGCCTTCGGAATGGCTCGAGACAGCTACCAGCGTACGCTTAGTAACGTCGTCGATAATTTGGGCGTAAATGTGTGCACTACTGCGAAATACGCTCAAACGCGGTCGGGCTGACGTGCCATCCACCTTGCGGCGTACCCGGTTATGTCGGCGCAGACGAAGCTCACGAGCTTTGCGTACTGCCATTTCAATCTCCTCACCATTAGAAGGGGGAATAGGCGATCCAGTTCCCCCGTACCATCACTACTTCGCTTTACCGGCCTTACCAGCTTTACGACGCACACGCTCACCTTGGAATTTAATACCATAGCCTTTGTAGGGCTCGGGTGGGCGCAATGCACGAATTTTGGCGGCTTGCTCGCCGACCAGCTGCTTGTCGATCCCACGAACAATCACTTGTTGTGGCTCACTGGCCGTTTTGCGTTCGATAATATCGAAGCTAATCCCTTCGGGTGGGACAATACGGATAGGGTGCGAGTAACCGACAAACACGACGATGTTTTTGCCTTCGCGAGCAGCACGATACCCGACACCTAAGATTTCGAGTACGCGTGTATACCCCGTCGTCACACCTTCGACCATGTTTGATAACAGCGTACGAGTCAACCCGTGCAATGAACGGTGCTCTTTTTCGTCACTGGGACGAGTTACGAGCATTTCGTCAGCTTCGCGGGTCAAAATCATGCTGGATGGCAACGCCTGTGCCAACGTCCCTTTCGGGCCTTTGACCGTTACCATGTTCCCCTCGGCAATCTGGATATCGACACCTTTGGGGACTGAGATGGGCTTCTTACCAATACGCGACATCGTTCTTCTCCCCTCGGTTACCAGACATAGCAGAGGACTTCGCCACCGACGTGCTTCTGCCAGGCCTCATAGCCCGCCATTACGCCACTCGGCGTCGAAAGAATGCTAATCCCTAACCCTCCGCGCACTTGCGGAATTTCAGCTCGGTTGGAATAAATACGCAAGCCGGGCTTGCTCACACGCTTCAACCCCGTAATCACCGGTCGCTTTTCGGCCGTGTACTTGAGTTGGAGCACCAACATTGGGCATGGCTTTTCATCGCGCATCTGAAAATCGGAAATAAAGCCTTCCCGTTTCAGGATTTGTGCAATTGCCAGCTTCATTTTTGACGATGGTACCAGCACGCTTTGCTGGCGAGCCATGCAAGCGTTGCGGATACGGGTCAACATATCGGCAATCGGATCATTCACACTCACAGGACGTTCCTCCTAGGTCACCAAATGCTTCTTCGGCGAATCCTTCGCCTTTTGGCAGGTCTTCTACCAGCTTGACTTGGTTACGCCGGGGATAAGCCCCTTGAGCGCATTTTCACGGAAGCAGATACGGCACATTCCAAACTTGCGGATATATGACCGTGACCGGCCACACAGCTTGCATCGATTGTAGCCCTGCACCGCGAACTTTGGCTTGCGAAGGGCTTTGGCAATCATCGACTTCTTAGCCAACGGTTTCTTTCCTTTCTTCCATCCGAGCTGGTGAGTCGTACGACTCCTGGCTCGAATCAGTCACGAAACGGCATTCCCAAACGTTTCAATAACGCATAACCACCAGCATCGTCCACCGCCGAGGTGTTAATCGAAATTTCCATACCGCGGATTTTGTCGATTTTGTCGATTTCGATTTCGGGGAAGACAATCTGCTCACGCAGACCTAAGCTGTAGTTACCGCGCCCGTCAAACGAGCGCCGGCTGACACCACGGAAGTCACGCAACCGTGGGAGCGCCAAGTTGATCAAACGATCAAGGAAGTCGTGCATGCGATCAGCGCGCAGTGTCACCATTACGCCGATGGCTTGTCCTTCACGGAGTTTGAAGTTTGCAATGGAAGTCTTGGCCTTTGTCGTGACGGGCTTTTGACCGGTAATCAAGGTCAATTGCTCTAGTGCAGCGTCAATGGCTTTGGAATTGCTCAATGCTTCACCCATACCGATGTTTAGAACCACCTTGTTCAGGCGTGGAACTTGCATTACCGACGAAAAATTGAATTCCTGCATTAATGCTGGCACAACTTCCGCTAGGTACATTTCCTTTAGTCGCGTTGTCATTCGTTACTCCTCAAGGGCTAGGAACGCAACTCCCGGCGTTCCGACCTTGACCATGTGCGGCCCAATGCCGCGCTACTACTCATCAATAGCGGCATCACACGACTTACAAAATCGTGCTTTTTTGGCACGGCCTTGGCTGTCGGTTGCCTCGAGGAAGCGATGCCCGGTACGTGATGCGCGCCCACACTTGGGACAAATCAACATCACATTCGATACATGCAAGGCGGCTTCTTGCTCCACAATACCACCCAATTGGCCCATGGCCCGGGGACGTACGTGGCGCTTGATTTTGTTCAATCCCTCAATCACTACACGGTTTTTGGCCGGGATGGAAAGAGTGATTTTGCCCTTCTTGCCTTTTTCTTTGCCGGTAATGACGAGTACCTCGTCACCTTTTTTCACGTGCATTACAGCACCTCCGGCGCGAGCGAAATGATTCGCATGAATCCCCGTTCGCGCAACTCGCGGGCTACCGGTCCGAAGATACGGGTGCCACGTGGGTTGTCTTCTTTGTTGATAATGACCGCTGCGTTGTCATCAAAGCGGATGTGTGAACCATCGGGGCGACCATACTCTTTGTGAGTACGAACCACAACGGCACGCACGACCTCGCCCTTCTTGACGGTACCACCAGGGGTGGCATCTTTGACAGAGGCAATGATGATGTCACCGACAAAGCCATAACGCACTCGTGAACCGCCCATAACGCGGATACACATGATTTCTTTGGCACCAGTATTGTCGGCCACCTTGAGGCGAGTCTGCTGCTGTACCATGGCTTAGTCCTCCCCGCCTTGCGTCACGATCTCGACCAATTCCCAGCTTTTGGTTTTGCTGAGCGGGCGAGTTTCACCAATGCGAACCAAATCACCGATTTTGCAGGTGTTCTGCTCGTCATGTGCATGGAACTTGTGCGTGGTGCGGATGATTTTGCGATACAACGGGTGCGGTCGCAGATAATCCACCGCCACGACAATGGTCTTGTTCATCTTGTTGCTGACCACCCGGCCAACCTTAAACTGTCGTCGTCCTTCGGCCATCGTTTCCTTCTCCCATGGGGCTTTAGGCGCCCAGCTCACGCTCACGCAAGATCGTCTTGATACGTGCGATTTCACGGCGCACAATGCTTTGACGTCCAGTGGCGGTCAACTTCCCAGTCACTGCTTGGAAGCGCAAATTGAATTGTTCTTTGTAGTATTCTTCAATTTGCTTCTCGAGCGTCTGGTTATCTAATTCGCGTAGCTCATTGGCTTTCATTCGCCAGCCTCCTCTTCGCGCGAAATAATCTTGCAGATGATTGGCAACTTTTGGGCCGCCAAGTGCAAGGCTTCAATCGCAACTTCGGGACGGACGCCGCCAATTTCGAACATAATCCGTCCCGGCTTTACCACGGCCACATAGTGGTCTACTGCGCCCTTACCGCTACCCATGCGGGTTTCGGCCGGCTTCAACGTGATGGGCTTATCCGGGAAGATGCGAATCCACACCTTACCACCACGCTTGACGTGGTGCGAAATGGCGCGACGCGCTGCTTCAATCTGGCGACTGGTAATCCAGGCTGGCTCTGTCGCCAACAACCCATAATCACCAAACGCCACGGTGCTGCCACGGTGTGACATGCCCCGATTGTTGCCGCGATGCATCTTGCGGTACTTGACGCGCTTCGGCATCAACATAATCGTTGCTCCTTACATTCCTCGGTCACTACCGTGGGGTGCGTCCGCCACGTCCACCTTGGCCACCTTGACCGCTTTGGCCACCCTGGCCGCCACGTCCACCTTGGCCGCCTTGACCGCCACGTCCACCTTGGCCACCTTGGCCACCACGGCCACCTTGACCACCACGGCCACCGCGACCGCCACGACGATCTTCATCGTCTCCAGCTGGGTTGCGATTGGCGACTGCGGGGGTTGTTGGCTGCATGTTGCCGGCAGCATCAAAAAAGACATCGCCTTTGTAAATCCATACTTTGACACCGATACGACCAAAAGTCGTGTGGGCATGGACTTGGGCGTAATCAATGTCCGCACGCAACGTGTGCAAAGGCACGCGACCCTCACGCTCGTTGGCAACACGGGCGATTTCTGCGCCACCAAGACGACCCGAACACTTGACCTTGACGCCTTGGGCTCCCAACCGCATGGCGCGTTGTACTGCTTGCTTCATAGCACGCTTGTACGACACACGCTTGTTGATTTGTTCGCCGATGCTTTCGGCAACCAACTGCGCTTCCAATTCGGGCTGGTGAATTTCGGCGACATTGATCTTGAACTTCTTACCGAAGGAACGATCAAGGATCTTGCGGAATTCTTCGAGCTTCTCGCCACCCTTGCCGACCACTGCACCCACCTTGGCGGTGTGTACGGTGATTTCGACCCGGTTTGCTGAGCGCTCGATTTCGACCCGAGCCACACCAGAACCTTCGAAGCGCTTCATGACCAGCTTACGAAGACTTAAGTCTTCGTGCAATTGGTCCGTGTAGTTCCGCTCCGCAAACCAGCGTGACTGCCAGTCTTTGATATAACCGAGGCGAAACCCCAGCGGATGTACCTTACTTCCCATACGTCCTCACTGTCGGCTAGCTTTTGGCGCCATCATCCACAACCACAGTAATGTGGGTGGTGCGCTTGCGAATTCGGTCAGCTCGACCTCGAGCCCGCGGCATAAACCGCTTAAAGGCCGGGCCCTCATCGGCAAAAATCGTATGAACTACCAAAGCCGACGGATCCATGTCGAAATTATTCTCGGCATTGGCTGCCGCCGACATCAACGTGCGGGCTACTTCTACTGCCGCTTTTTGCGGCATGTAAAGCAACACCGACAACGCTTTACTCACTGGCATGCCACGCACTACATCCATGACAGGTCGAACCTTCAAGGGTGAGATGCGTACATACTTGGTAACAGCTTTCGCTTGCATCGTCTCTCGCTCCGCAATGCATGGTGCATAGGGTTACCCCTACGTCCCGCAAGCTACTTCATCTTACCGCGCTTGTCAGCCTTCTTACCACCATGGCTTCGGAAGGTGCGGGTCGGCGCGAACTCACCCAACTTGTGCCCCACCATGTTCTCGGTGACATACACCGGAACGTGACGGCGGCCATCATGAACCGCAATAGTATGACCTACCATTTGCGGGAAGATCGTCGAGGTGCGCGACCACGTGCGTAGCACGCGCTTCTCGTTCGTCTTGTTCATGTCTTCGATACGACCCAACAATCGCAAATCGACGTATGGGCCCTTCTTCGATGACCGTGACATTCTCGGTCCTTTCGTATCTGCTGACGGCGTCTACAGTCCTGTGCCACCACATGACGCCAGTTTCGCTACTACTTCTTCACGCGGCGCCGCACAATGAATCGATCCGTGCGGGGGTTGTGCCGCGTCTTGACACCACGAGCAGGCTTACCCCATTTGGTTTTGGGAGGCATACCACGTGGGGCTTTACCTTCACCACCACCATGTGGATGGTCGCGCGGATTCATTGCTGAACCACGCACCTCGGGCCGGCGACCCATCCAGCGTTTTCGTCCGGCTTTACCCAAACGAACATTCTGGTGGTCAGCATTACCGACCTGACCAATGGTTGCCATACAGTTGATATGCACCATGCGCATTTCACCCGAGGGCATGCGCAATGTGGCATAATCGCCTTCTTTGGCCATCAGCTGTGCTGACGAACCGGCGCTGCGTGCCATTACTCCACCACGACCCTGTTGTAACTCGATGTTGTGCACCTCGGTACCAAGGGGAATGATCTTCATTGGCAACGCATTACCGACCCGCACTTCAGCGTCGGGCCCACTCATTACCTTGTCGCCTACCTTCAGGCCGACTGGCGCCAAAATATAGCGCTTCTCACCATCAGTATAGTGCAACAATGCAATTCGTGCTGAACGATTCGGATCGTACTCGATTGACGCCACTACGGACGGCACGCTAATCTTGTTGCGCTTGAAATCGATCGTACGATAAGCCCGGCGCTCACCACCACCACGATGACGGGTGGTAATGCGGCCGTGGTTGTTACGACCGCCGCTTTTGCGCAGCGGTGACAACAACGACTTCTCTGGCTTATTCTTGGTTATTTCCTCGAACGTGGACACCGACATGTTTCTGCGGCCCGCCGAGGTTGGTTGGTAGCGTCGAACGCCCATTGCTTACTCCATCGCGACTTGACGGCCGCGCTCTACATCCCCTCAAACACGTCGATTGAGTCGCCAGCCGCCAACGTCACAATTGCTTTCTTCCAACGGCCGGTATACCCCGAACGAATCCCACGCCGGCGCATCTTACCGCGCACATTCATGGTCGCCACGTCAAGGACCGTCACCTTGAAAATTTCGCTAATCGCACCACTAATTTGGGGCTTCGTTGCATCCTTAAGCACTTCGAAGCAGTATTTGTTTAACTGCATCAAATTGGTGTTCTTTTCGGTAATCAACGGCCGAATGATAATCTGATGTGCGTTCATCACGCGTCCTCCCCAGCCATCGCTGCCTGATTGCTCAAGTAGCTTTCGATCACAGCCAAAGACGGCTGCGAGATAATTACCTTGTCGTACGTCAACAAATCAATTACGTTTAAGTAATACGCTGATAACGTCTTGACGCCAGGTAAGTTGTTGGCCGACTTGGTTAACATTTCATCACGAGCGGGCAATACAATCAATGTCTTGCCAGTAGCCTGCAAGCCTTGCAAACATGCCACCATATCTTTGGTACGGGGCGTGCTAAAGACCATGCTGTCAACAAAAATCAATCCTGACGAAGCTAACTTGGCCGACAATGCGGATCGCACTGCCAAACGTCGCATCTTGCGTGGCATAGACTGATAATACGAACGAGGATGCGGCCCGTGAGCCACACCACCACCCTTACGGTGTGAGGCGCGAATCGAACCTGCACGGGCACGACCTGTTCCCTTTTGGCGGAACAATTTGCGCGTGCTACCGGCCAATTCACCACGACCGCGGGTGTTTTGCAAGCCGAGTCGGGCATTCGCCAACTGGCGCACCATCGATTGGTGCATCACTGGGATGTTTGGCTCGATTCCAAAAATGGATTCATCAAGCGCAATCGCCCCAATTTCGGCACCGGCTTGGCTATAGAGTTTTGCTTCCATCACTCCACCCCTACTTGACCTTCACTGCACGGCGTACCATTACCAGGCCAGTTTTGGCGCCCGGTACTGATCCCCGTACGAGTAGAAGGTTGCGGTCGCTGATAACCTCGACGACCGAGAGATTCATTACTGTCACACGCCGTCCACCCATGCGTCCCGCCATCCGCGTGTTCTTGAACACGTGACCCGGGTCGGTGCCGGCACCAATCGAACCGGGCGCACGCAAACGGTCGCTTTGACCGTGGGTGCGGGGTCCACCAGCAAAGCCGTGACGCTTGACTACACCCTGGAAGCCCTTGCCCTTGGATGTACCCGTCACGTCAATGATTTGGCCAACCTCAAACATGTCGACAGTCAATACTTCGCCTACTTTGTGCTCACTCGGGTTGTCCGCCGAGAATTCACGCAAGTAGCGTACCAACTGCCCAGCGCCAGCCAAATGACCGCGCTGTGGCTTGTTCAAGCTTTTGGGCTTGATTTCGCCAAAACCGATTTGGACTGCCTCGTAGCCATCGCGTTCACGTACTCGGATTTGAGTAACGACACATGGTCCGACCTGGATTACCGTTACCGGAATCACGGCGCCTGTCTCGTCAAAAATCTGAGTCATGCCGATCTTACGACCTAACAAACCTTCGATCACAATCGCACCTCCGCAGCATTGCGACTTGCACCGTGCAAATCGTAGTGGCTGCTACTTTCAACAATTTAGAGCTTAATCTCGATATCGACACCGGCGGGTAACGCAAGCTTCATCAAGGCGTTAATCGTCTGTTGGCTCGGGTCCAACACATCAATCAAGCGCTTGTGCGTGCGTACTTCGAATTGCTCTTGCGAGTTTTTATCGATAAACGACGACCGGATCACACTGTACTTTTCGATGCGGGTTGGCAACGGTACGGGACCGGCCACCAACGCACCTGTGCGCTCCGCTGCTTCCACAATCTGTCGTGCCGATTGATCCAAAATCTTGTGATCAAACGCCTTCAGACGGATGCGCACCTTTTGCTTTGCTACTGCCATAACTGCTCCAAGTCACGCACACAGGATCCACCATACACGAGGCACCGTGAATCCTGTGGCGCATGCCGATTCTTTTAGTCCGTGATCTTCGAAACGACACCGGCACCGACGGTGCGGCCACCTTCGCGGATAGCGAAGCGCAAGCCGTCTTCGATGGCGACGGGTACGATCAACTCAACGGCCATTTCGATGTTGTCACCGGGCATGACCATTTCGACACCT
>CANFUF010000116.1 GCA_947450095.1 Roseiflexaceae bacterium | reverse complement strand
TCGAGTAATTCGACCAACATTTTGGTGGCGTCATAGCGTAGACCAGTGGGATCTGAGCCTTTGCCAAAGTCACTTTTGGCCACCATGTTTTTGACCACTTTGCTATGCATCGAGCCCGAATTATCAATGACTACCACGATATCGAGCGGGGCATCGGCGGATTGGGCAACCACGGGGCGGGCGGCGGCCACATACGCCACCACGGCGATGAGCAAGACGAGCTGACGAAGGATGCGATAGCGCATAAAAATCCTTACTTCTACATATATACCCACAGAGTAACACTAGATTAGATTTACACAATTGTGCTGTGCATTTTTGAACCACCATACGCAACCACAAATCAACTACGGACTATAGGTAATACCGGTGGGTACTTTACAGGTTTCGTTTTCAAATGACACATTCACAGTATAGTCTGGGTGGGCAATTTTCATGATTGTCGTGACGACTTTCGTTGCCGATTCTTTGGCAATATCATTGATACGCCGCACGGGCATGCCTTGGATATCGGTTTTGACCGTCGGGTTACAAGCCATGGAGACCAATGCCTTATCGATATCGGCCATTGCGCTATCTTTCGTACGCTTATCTTGGGTAATCCAGGTAAAAAACCCTTGCTGTTCCTCAGATTTTAATGATGTTTGATCAACATGCGTATTCAAAATATGGGGACCTTGCAACACAACGTTTATTTGCTTACCACTGATGGTCACTGCAGAGCGTTTGTCAAAATCAAACTCTACTGACGAATAGACATCACCGGTGACATCGACGGTGACTTCATCTCCCTTAATATTTTTGCCCAACCATGCCCAAAACTTTTCGAAATTGCGACCATCTGCTTCGGCTAATTTTTTCCATGCTTGTGCTTGTTCATTTGACACCGTATAGGGTGCTTTATAGACCCCATGGGCAGCGACGAGTTCTGACATTTGCGATAATTCAATCACGAGTTGTTCTTCGGTAAGTGGGGTAATCGTAACGGATTGTTCCCAATTTGGACAGGTAATGCCATATTCGTCAATCACACTGACGAGTGCCCCACCCATGAAATCGCCTACTACAGCACAGCCTTTCACATAGGCAAAGGCACCGAGCACCATTAATCCGATAATCAAAATCAACCCAGTTATTGCATTCATCAAAAATTTCGTCATAATTCCCTCTTTAGGTGAATAGTGACAAACACTATCACCTGCCATATACACAACTACTGCTGTCAATATATACAAAAAATCACGTATTACGCAATTTTTTGACGAATAACCAACTATACCTACGCAAAATTGCATCGCATGAGAAGTTGGAAGATAGGAGGTGCAATGGACTAGCGTAAAATCACTACACTCACTACCAATCACCCTACGAGCGCACAAATTGGTCAACTTATTACGGCAGCGTCGCAATCAGGGCATCGATATTTTTTTCAAAGCCGTTGATTTCTTGATACCAGCCTGCGACCCGGTCAAACGAGTCTTGGCTCGGGTATTGCAAGGCACTCTCTATGCGCATTTCGATATAGGCGGGTCCGAGGGTGTCGCGCAACAAGCGGAAGTAATACAAAATTTCGCCGGCATCGACGCAACTCGGCACCGCGATGGCATCAATCCCTGCAAATGCGCTGGTGACCTTGTCTTCATCATAGCCACCATCAATCAGCTCAATTGAATAATTGTAGACATGGTCGACCAGCGGGCGGTAAGCCTTGCGCACCGCAAGTATTTTGGCTTTAAATGTGGCAACTTCGGTTTTGCACGAAACAACTGGCTTCGTGGTCAATGTGGCAGCCTTGGTTGGTTTGGGTGTCTTGCTAGGCTTGGGCGTTTTGCTGGGCTTGGGCGTTGTACTCGATGTAAGCGTTATACTCGGGGTCAGCGTAATGTTAGGGGTTACGATACTAGTCGCCGGCACCGCCGTCGCCGTCGCACTCGGCGGCGGAGTATTGGTGATTACGACGACAACCACGACGGGTGTTGGCTGAGACGCAGCGGGTGCACTACAGGCACTTAATAGCAATGTGCCAAGCACAATTCCAAAAAGCCAATTTTTCATATCACGCTATCCTCCTATTTTGCAACGATTACTACGCACATGGACATCGTTTTTGCGCTGTTAAACGCACCGATTAGCGCAACACATACTCGCTTATTGTTTAACGCCAACAGATTGTTCCGCCGCACCGGCATCAGTTTAAGTACGGAATTATTGTTGAATTCAATCAATTACAGTCTTTCTATTGATTCATTTGTTTATAATAACATAATTACGTTATAGTTGCAAAAATTCATATTATGCGTGCATTACGCAAAAAACGCGCAATACCGCATCGGGTATCGCGCACTATAGGATTATCAGTTCTCTCGCACAGGGCACGCAGAGGGCACAGAGCCGTATTGTTGGTTGGGGCAGTCGATACATGTCTACGTGTGCAATATGCTCATTTCGCTCGCACAGAGGACGCACCACCCCCCACGTCATTCCATGCCGGTGTACGCCACCGGCGTGGAATCTCCGTGGGCTTGCCATCGGACGATTGTGTGGGTGGGGTCAACACATGGAGTATGGAATCGTCGCGGTGTCATTTACTGGCACCGCAGGCATTCACAATTCCATGCTATGCTTGGCATAGCTTTTCCCCACACAACGGAGTGTATGTTATGTACGACATCAATCAAATCCGCGACCTCTTCCCCATTACCCAGACCCACGCCTACCTCAACAACCCGGCGATTGGGCCGCTCAGCCGCACCGCCTACGCCGCCGCCGTGGCCTTCCTCGACGAGCGCATGTTGTCACCCTGGCCCGACCCCGCCCCCAGCGGGCTGTTGCGCCTGCGTGACCGCAAAAACCGCGTGCGTACCAAATTTGCCCAGCTCTATGGTGCCCATCCCCACGAAGTAGGGCTGGTGGAATCAACCAGCGCTGGAGAAAACATGGTGGCGCAGGCCTTGCTCCAACCCGGCGACGTCGTCGTCGTCGACGATTTGCACTTCGAGTCGAGTTTTTTGTTGTATCGCCAGCTCGAAGCTAGCCGCGGCATCACTTTACGCATCGTGCCCAGCCGCAACGGCGTGGTCGATATCGAAGACCTAGCCGCCGCCATAGATGCCCGCACCAAACTGGTGTCGGTGTCGTGGGTTTCCAACCGCAATGGCTTCCGCCACGACATCAAAGCCGTGGCCGATTTGGCGCATAGCCATGGTGCCTACCTGTATGTCGATGCCATCCAAGCGCTGTTTACCTTCCCCGCCGATTTTCATGCCCTCGACATCGATTTTTTGACCTGTGGCGGCTATAAATGGCTGTATGCCAACTTTGGGGTGTCGTTTTTTTATATCAAAGAAGCGCTGTTGCCCCTCGTGCCCAGCGACCGCTTTGGGCATACCCATGTGGCCAGTGCCAGCGACGACCTGCATTTCACCATCAAAGCCGACGCTAGCAAATACGAATACGCCGCCATTGCGCATACCTCGGTGGCCCAACTCGAAGGGGCGCTCGATTTGATTACCCAGGTCGGCCTCACCGACATCGGCGCCCATGGGATTGCCCTGGCGCATTATTTGTGGCATGAACTCGATAGGCTGGGCTATGAATTGTTTACCCCGCCCAATTGTCAATCGGCGATTGTAGCGTTTCGTCATGGAAAAGATACCAAAGCGCTGAGCACGCGCCTCGAACAAGCCAATGTGTCGGTGCTCTTCCGCGAAAACGACCGCTATATCCGGGCCGGCACTGGGTTTTATAATACCCGCGAGGATGTCGATCGCTTGGTGGATGTGTTGCGATAGGGTTATCATTTGTCTCGCACAGAGGACGCGGAGGGCGCGGAGGATCCCCACCCCCAACGTCATTGCATGGGCGCGACAGCGAACGTGCAATCTCCTACGGTGCACTACTGACCATTTGTCTCGCACAGAGGACGCGGAGGGCGCGGAGGCGTTTTTTATTGGTTGGGGCAGTCGATGCATGTCTGCCACACTTCCAACTTCACTTCCTACTTCACTTCCTCCTTCCGACTTCATACTTTCTACTTTTACCGGAGGGTTCATGACCACGGCGATTACCGTCACCAATTTATGTAAATACTACGACGTCCCCGAGCGCGAAGCCGGCCTCGGCAACGCCATCAAAAGCGTGTTTGTGCGCCACACCCGCACCGTCAAGGCGGTCGACGGCGTTTCGTTTACGATTCCGGCTGGCGAAGTAGTGGGTTTTTTGGGGCCCAATGGCGCCGGCAAAACCACCACCCTCAAAATGCTCTCGGGCTTACTCCACCCCACCAGCGGCCACGTCGACGTGCTGGGCTATACCCCCGCCCAGCGTCATTATGACTACCTGCGCCAGATGACCTTGGTGATGGGCCAACGCAACAACCTGGTTTGGGATTTGCCCGGCGCCGATTCGTTTGCGCTCAGTCGTACCATTTATGGCATCGATACGGTGCAATTCACGCAAACCCGCGATGCCTTGGTCGAATTACTCGAATTGCAACCGTTACTCACCAAGCCGGTGCGTAATCTGTCGTTGGGCGAGCGCATGAAAATGGAGTTTGCCTTGGCGTTGCTCCATCGCCCGCAAATCGTCTTTCTCGATGAGCCCACCATTGGGCTCGACGTCGGCATGCAAAAACGTATCCGCCAGTTTGTGGCCGAATACAACCAGCGCTATGGCGCGAGTGTAATTTTGACCAGTCATTATATGGCCGATGTCGAAGCACTTTGTAAACGCGTGATTGTCATCCATCACGGCACGATTATTTATGACGGGGCGCTGAGTGCCTTGGTCAACGATTTCGCCGCCAACCGGATTATTAGCATCCGCACCAGCGCCAGCACCGCCCAACTCGGCCAATACGGCACGGTGGTGGCTCACGACGATGGTCAGATGAGTATCACCGTGGCCAAACAGCAGGTGCCGGCGGTGACGGCACAGCTACTCAGCCATTACGACATCAGCGACATTGCCATTGGCGAACCGCCCATCGACGACGTCATCGAGGCCTTGTACGCCGCCAACGCCCGCCCGACCTAGTTGCCCCACTGCTGCCGCAAAGTGGCTAAGCCCAACACCACGTCGGCGTGCAAATCGGCACCGTAATGCGCTTCGATGGCCATGGCCCCTTGGTAATCCATGGCGTGCAAGGCGGCGAAATAGGCGGTGAAATCGTCGCCGGCCCGACCAGGCACGGTGCGGGTCGCTTTTTCAGCGATATGGGCATGGCGAATCGAGGCGGCGAATTTGCTGATTTGATTGGCCGGCTCATCTTCGCGTAACATGTGATAAATGTCCGTCAACAGCTGGATGCTGGGGTGACTGGCAGCCACCACCACCGCCGCCCCTTCGGCCAACGAATTGATGAAGTTGCATTCGCCCCGGTTGAGTGCTTCGACTACAATGGTCACGCCGTTTTTGGCAGCCAAGGGGGCAAATTGCTGGAGCAAGGTGATGAATTGCTGTTGGGTGCGGGCCACGTCCCAACCCTCGGGGATTTGGCGCGAGCCACCGCTGCCCAGCACCAAGGTGGTGATGCCCAATTCACCCGCCCGCCCACAGGCTGTATCGGCGTACTGGAGCAACGTGGCCATGTCGACGTCTGGTCCCACGCATTTGAGTGTGGCTGGCAAAAAGGCATTGGCGGCGATCACAGGCAGTGGCGCAGATTTGACGGCCGTACGGGTCGCGGCGAATTCACTGGCGGGGGCGAGGGGCATCAGCAGGCGTTGGATGTTTTCTTCGATGAAATCGATGCCGGTGTCGGCCAGCAGTGCGGCATTGGTATAGGCGGTACAGACGCCAAATTGAATCATATCATTCAGCTTTCTATTGCAGGAACGGCACAACGGACTATGGTGTGCCCTGATTATAAGGGAAGTCATGCAGCAGTTATTCAGCGTATATACAAAAATGACCACTACCAGCACCCAAGTGATGTTGCAATATCGCTTGACCAATTTGTTTTGGTTGCTCGGTATGGTGTTTGAACCCCTGATCTACCTGGTGATGTGGCGCACCGTGGCCAGCCAACAAGGGGGCAGCGTGGCCGGCTATAGCATCGCCAGCCTGACCGGCTACTATATCGCCTGGACGTTGGTGCGGCAGTGGAACATCGCCTTGACGCCCTTTGGCTTCGAGCAGCGCGTCCGCCAAGGCCAACTCACCCCCCTGCTGTTGCGCCCATTACACCCCTTCCACTACGATTTGGCCGACTTTATCGCCTTGCGCATCGTCGGCACGCTCTACTGGATTCCCATCGGGGTGGGTCTCGTGTGGTTTTTGCATCCCCAGTTGAGTGGCGACCCGCTGGTGATTGGGCTGTTTTGTGTCAGCTTAGTACTGAGTTTTTTGATGCGCTTTGTGTTGGTGTATGCCTTGGGGATGGCGGTGTTTTGGACCACTCGCGTCAGTGCCTTGTTTAATCTCTATTTCGCCGTCGAAACAATTTTGTCGGGGCGCTTGGTACCACAGGCTTTGTTGCCTGCTTGGACCCAAACGATTGCCAATTTTTTACCGTTCCGCTGGAGTTTTGGCTTCCCCATCGAAATCATCATCGGCAAGCTCAGCCTCAGCCAAATCCTGACCGGTATTGGCATTCAATGTGCCTGGGGTTTGGGGGCGGCAGTGGTGTTTGGTTGGCTGTGGCGGGCGGGCATCAAGCGTTATAGTGCAGTAGGAGCCTAAATCATGCGACGTGCTGTTTCGTTGGCGTGGCACTACTTCCGCCTCGCCGTCATGAATGAACTGCAGTACCGGATGAATTTTTTTATCCAGTTGCTCGAATCCGCCATTGCCTTGGTGACGGCGTTAGTGGTGCTGGCGCTGGTGTATAGTCATACCGACACCTTGGGAGGCTGGAATCGCTACGAACTCCAGGCATTGCTGGGGGTGTATACCGTGCTGATGGCGGTGATTCGCGTCAGCATGCAGCCCAACATTGATCGTTTGATTGGCGATATTCACCAAGGCAACTTTGATTTTGTGCTGACCAAACCGATGGACGCCCAATGGCAGGTCAGCATCCGCGAAGTGCGAGTCTGGCAACTCATCGACGTGGTGGCTGGTTTGCTGATTATGGGCGATGCGGTATGGCGGCTGGGGCGCCAAATCAGCCTGTGGCAGGCCGGCTTATTTGGGGTGACGTTGTTGCTCGGGATTGCGATTTTGTATGCGGTGTGGATGTTGATTGGCTGTATTGCGTTTTGGGCGATTCGCATCGACAACGTCTTTGAGTTGTTTGACAACGTAGCCTCGGCAGGGCGCTTGCCCGTAACGATTTATCCTGGCTGGATGCGGATTATTTTGACCTACATCGTGCCAATGGCCTTTGCGGTCACTGTGCCGGCCGAGGTCATCACCGCCCGCGTCGATCTCGCCACGGTGGGGGTGCAAGCCGTGGTGGCGCTGGGGTTCCTCGGGCTGTTGCGGGTGGTCTGGCGCTGGTCGCTGACGCAGTATAGTGGGGCTTCGGCGTAGGGGCGTCATTCCATGGCGCCCCTACGGCAATCTTCCTGTGGCCGGCATGGAATGACGCAGGGGTAGGTGCACTTCAAACTTCCGACTTCAAACTTCCGACTTCGCAGGTGGTGTGTTGCGTGCCAGCCAGCGCCGGCGCAAGTAGCGCCCCAAAAAGAAGAGTGGCAGCCACACGGGCGTCCAGATCACGGCAGTAATCAAAAACGAGCCGAGGCCTTGAGCAAAGTCCAGCAAACTGCGCAAGGCGGCGCGGGCGTCTTCACCCGGTTGCCAACCCTCGGGGTTGACGATGGGGGTGGTGGGGATGGGGTGGAGTTCGACGGTGAGTGACGAGAGGGCGGCGTTTTCACGCAGATAGCGCATCTGCCCCGTCACTTGCTCGAGCTGGCTCTGCACATCGGTCAAGGCGGTGTTGACGGCTACGGCGTCTTCGACTTTGTCGGCTTTTTTGAGGAGCTCGAGCAAGCGGTCACGGGCCGCAGTCAACGACGTCAAGCGTCCCGTCAAATCGACGTATTGCGAGGTGACATCGCTACCCGACATACTGCGTGACAACACCTTGTGGGCGGTTTTTTCGGCGGCAGTGATGGTAGCATCGAGCTGATCGCTAGGGATTTTGAAGGTCAAATAAACCACGAAATCTTGATCGCTACCCGATGATGATGAACTGAGCACGAAGCCTTTTTGACCATTGACCATGGCGCGTAATTGCTGGTCGACAGCGTTGACATCGCTTACCTGCATGACGAGGCTGGCATCACGTACTACCAAGCGCTCACCAGGTTTGAGCGGATCGGTCGATCCGGTACCACTGCTACCGGGCATCTGCACCGAAGCATCTTTGGCGATTGCTGCTTCAGGCATGGCAGGAGCCATTTCGACCGCAGGCGCCGAGCCGGCACTCGAATCGGCCGGGGCGCTACTACTACCACAGGCAGCCAGTAACAGGGTGAGTCCAAGCAAAATAACAATACGTCGCATGGCATTTCCTTTTTGTTGAAATAAATCGACGATAAGTACAAATACTCTATCATGAGTATGATAATAGCATGACGTTGGCACGGGTAAAAAAGGTTTCAACGGCCACTCCATATTCTCCCCAAACACCTACCCCCTCGGCGTTGAATTCACGTTATAATGAGGATGAAGGTTTGCGTCTACCAAGGGGGTCGCCATGGCGACACAGGCACTCTACCGGCGTTATCGCTCCCAAACATTTGATGAACTTGTCGGCCAAGAACATATCGTCCGCACCCTGCGCAATGCGATTGTCGACGGGCGTATCGGTCATGCCTATTTGTTTACGGGACCACGTGGTGTGGGCAAAACCACTGTAGCCCGCTTGCTCGCCAAAGCCGTCAACTGCTTGGCCGAGCCCAGCGAGCGGCCGTGCGGTACCTGTAATATGTGCGTGGCGACTGCCGAAGGCAGTGCCGTCGACGTCATCGAAATGGACGCCGCTTCGCATACCAGCGTCGACGACGCCCGTGAAATCATCGAGCGCGTGCAATTCCGCCCCGCCCTCGGGCGCTACAAAGTCTATATCATCGACGAAGTGCACATGTTGTCGACGGCGGCCTTTAATGCCCTGCTCAAAACCCTCGAAGAGCCACCCAACCATGCAATTTTTGTGTTGGCCACCACCGAAATCCACAAAGTGCCGGCCACGATTTTGTCGCGCTGTCAGCGCTATACCTTTAACCGCCACAATGTGAGCGACACCGTCAATCATTTGCGCCAAATCGCCATCACCGAAGGCTACCACATCGAAGCCGGCGTGGCCGAGGCCATTGCCCGGGCCGCCACCGGCAGTATGCGCGACGCCTTGAGTATTTTTGACCAGCTGATGTCGTATGGCAGTGGCCAAGTCAGCATGGCGATGGTACAAGGGCTGCTCGGCGTGACCGCCGCCCAAGAAGTCATCACTTTGGCCGAAGCGCTGCTCAATAGCGATGTGGCGGCGGCCTTGCAAGTGGTGGCGCGGGTGGCCAGCCAAGGGGCCGATATGCGCCAATTTAGCCGCGATATCGTGCAACACCTGCGCCTAGTGATGCTGGTCAAAGCCGACCCCAATGGCACCGCCATCGAAGCGGCCGAAAGTGAAGCCGATGCGGTACGCGACCAAGCCAAACGCGCCCAAATGGGCTCGCTGGTCTATTGGTTGCGGCGTATGAGTGAGCTCGATTACGAATTGCGCACCAGCCCCTACGGGCAGTTGCCCCTCGAATTAGCCGTGGTCGAAGCCATCGCCGGGCCGCCGGCGAGTAGCGCGGCGCCTACACCGGCGCCAGTGAGTCGCCCTGCTGCACCACCCAGTGCGGCACCAGCGCGACCTAGTGCAGGCGAAATGCCACGACCTAGTGTAGGCGAGGTACCGCGCCCCAGTGCGCCACCAGCACCAGCACCGACACCGACGCCTGCGACACCACGCCCCGTGGCACCCAGTGAATCCGCGCCCACGCCACCCAGCCGCGGGCCAAGCAACGAGCCGCCGCCCAATCCACCGACGACGCCGTTGGGCGACAAGAGCCCGATTGGCGATGTGACCGATTTGCTCGAACGTTGGCCGGCAATTATCCGTGATTTGCGTTCCAAAAGTCGTAACCTCGAGGCGTTGATCAAAAGCGGGATTGCCCCCATCGACATCCAAGGCACGGTGATTACCCTCAAGGCCGACAACGAATGGTTGCTCAACAAAATCCAAGAGCGCAACAACGTCATCATCCTCGAAGAGGTGATTGCCCGCTATACCGGCGTCAGCTATACCATCCGCAGTGTGGCCGAGGCCGCCAAGCGCGACAGCGGCAGCGCCCTGCGCGAGCAAATCCGCGATACCACCACCAATCCGTTGGTGCGGGCTGCTATGAATGTGTTTGACGCAGATGTCGTCAGCATCGAAACCCCCGAACAAGGAGAAACCGCATGAACCCCCGTCAAATGCAACAAATGGCCATGCAAATGCAACGCCAAATGGCCAAAATCCAAGAAGAGCTCAAGACCGTCGAAGTGGTGGGCAGTGCTGGTAGCTACATCACCGTCACCGCCAATGGTCACGGCGAAATCCAAGCCATCAAAATCGATCCCCAGATTGTCGACCCCAGCGACATCGAGACCCTACAAGACTTGCTGTTGACGGCCGTCAACGATGCCGCTAGCAAAGCCAAAGCGGTGTCAGAATCACGCATGAATGCCGTCACCGGTGGCATGAAAATCCCCGGATTGATGTAAGCTCATGAGTGATACCGCCCTCTTACTCGAATCGGTGTCACGCCTGATTGACGAACTCGGGCGCTTGCCGGGCATCGGCCCCAAAAGCGCCTCACGCTTGGCGTTTCATTTTTTGCGCACCTCCGAACAACGAGTGGCGGCCTTGACCGAGGCTTTGACCGCGGTCAAACAACAAGTGCGCCAATGCGACCGCTGTCACTTCATTAGCGATCAGGAATTGTGCGTGGTGTGTCGCAACCCCAATCGCCAAGCGCCAATTATCTGCGTGGTCGAAGAAGCGCTCGATGCCTTGGCCATCGAACGCACCGGCATTTTCCGCGGGCGCTATCATGTGCTCCACGGCCGGATTGCGCCGCTCGAAGGAATGGGGCGCGAAGATATTTTCTTTGATGATTTGCTCGAACGCATCCGCGACGAAGGCATCAGCGAAGTGATTATCGCCACCAACCCCAACCTCGAGGGCGAAGCCACCGCCGCCTATCTCCAACGCGAAATCGTGCCTCTCGGTGCCCGCATCACCCGCCTGGCCCGGGGCTTGCCCACCGGCGGTGACCTCGAATGGGCCGACGTGCATACCTTGACATCCGCCCTTGAAGGGCGCCGTGAATTACACTAAAAAACCCCCGTGGCGCAGCTACGCGACGGGGGTTAGCCGGGAAGCGGAGTGCCATGATGGCGCTCCGCTTTTTTGTGGCTTACGATTCGCTGATGTTGGCGAGGTCTGGCAC
>CANFUF010000115.1 GCA_947450095.1 Roseiflexaceae bacterium | reverse complement strand
GTAATCGACATAACGGAAGTCAAGGGCTTGTTCGATGGCGGTGCGCTGGGCGGTATAACTAAATCCCCCCAAGTCGTGGCTGAGTGACAACGTCCCACACGGCGTATAAAAAGGAATCCCGCTTTGGGCTTCGATGGTGCGGTAATTAGTGATGGCTTCGAGAGCGTACTGGGCTAATTGCACGTTGCGGGCCGAGCGGTGGGTCAAGCGGGCGGCGTCGTAATGACTACTCCAGACGGTATGGCTGGTGCGGTGGGGCTCGGTGGGACCAATGATAGCGACGTTGGCGCCAGTGGCACTGGCGTGGCGAGCGGCCCCCGCTCCGATGGGACCGGTACCGATGATGATGAGATCGTACATGGTGGACCCCTTTGCTATTGCAGGTGTGCCCAGTGACTGCGGAGTGCGACGCGGTGATGGAGATCACGGAAGACTTGGCGGGAATGACGAAGCTTGCTATAGACATCACCCCCGATGCCAAAGCCTTGTAGCCCGATGGCACCACGATAACCGACCTGATGGAGGGTACACAGCACCACAAATAAATCGAGCTCACCTTGGTCGATGAGCTCGATGGTGGCGGGCATGGGGCTGCCGGCGGGATTCAGCCGGCTGCCACAGATGTTGGCGGCGCGCAGATAAGGGGCGATGCTGGTGAGGGTGGCGTGGATGTCGCGGTTGCCCATGGCGTACCAGTGATAGGCATTGAACGAAATACCCAAGGCGGGGTGGTTGACGGCCTGGCAGATGCGCAGGGCGTCTGCGCTGGTTTCGAGCCAAAAATTGACATGCGGGTAGAGCACCACTTGGTGGCCGTGCTGGCTGGCGATGGCACAAATTTGGTGTAGACAGGCGATGGCAGCGGCATCGTAGCTGGGGTCAGACAGGTGTTTGCCCATGCCGTCAGCGAGCATGGCTACTTCGACGGTGGTGGCGACGGGGATGCTGGCGATTTGGGCGATGGTGGTTTGGGCGGCAGTGGGGTTGGCGATATCGAGCATGAAATAGATGCCGCTGACGGCTAATTTATGCTGTTGGGCGCTGGTGACAAACTGGGGGATGGTAGCGGCGGTGTGGGCATCCCAGATAGTCAAGTGGGTGCCATCATAGCCGAGCTCGCTCAAAATTTGGCAGCGGCTGGGGATGGTGTAGCTGCCGAGACTGGTGGTGAAAAACGTATCCATGGCATAGATTTGTGACATGTGCCGTCGACTCCTTTAGGCAATAGGGTGGCGTGCGTCGCGCCAACGAAAAACAAATTGGCTGTCGCCTAGATTGGGCTTGAGGCAGAAGTGGTGCGGGTCTTGGTCGGACGCAGGGATGAGGACCCCGGTGGCATGTAAGGTGCGTTGGAAGGTGGCGAAGTCGAGGGACTCACCGAGGATTTGTTGGTAGACATGGTGCACGTCGGCAAGGATGAATTGGGTGGGTAGTAATTCAAAAGCGATGGTGGTGGATTCGAGTTGGGCTTGCAGGCGCGACCACGCCATAGCGATGATTTGGTGGTGGTCAAATGCCAGTACGGGGGGGAGTTGGGTAATGGGGTGCCATTGTACTTGGGGCGTTTCGTCGGAAGTCTGGAGTGCTGGGGGGGTGCGACAGAGACCGATATGCGCCACGCTGACGCTTTGGCGGCGCGGATCACGCCCAGGGTCACCAAAGGTGTAGAATTGCTCGATGTAGACATCGCTGACGCTGGTTTCTTCAAATAATTCGCGGCGGGCGGCGTGTGCGAGCGATTCGTCGGCGTCGACGAATCCCCCAGGGATGGCCCAGGCGCCGGCGTATGGTGGGTATTTGCGTTCAATCAACAAGATATGGAGGGTAGTGTTGTATATGCAAAAAAGTACCACGTCGACGGTAACCGAAATCGTGGCATGGGTCGTATGGTTTGTCATAATTTACCTTGTGTGAACAGGATGCATGCGTATTATACTCTAGGGGCTGAATATGCCGATTATCCTAAGGCGATGCATGGGGGTTGGCAGTAATCAGCAAAAATCGCTGTTCGGACTGGATAAACGCACGATTTTTTGGGCGAATAATTTTTGAAACCACCCCTGCTTTATGCTACAATACCTGCATAGGCATGCTTCATTTGGTGCATGCCGTTTGCATATTGTATTGAGTGCATGCAACGTCCGCACGCGGTCAGACGGGGGGTGCCATGCTTGCAGAAATGACGGAACGGCGCCGGCAACTCCTCAAGTTGCTCATCCAGGAATACGTTGCCACTTCTGCGCCAGTCGCTTCGGAGCACCTGGTGCGTCGCCATGGACTCAATGTATCATCGGCGACGATTCGCAACGAGCTGGCGTCACTCGAAGATCTCGGATTTTTGACGCATCTGCATACCTCTGCAGGGCGGATTCCTACTGATGCAGGGTATCGTTTTTTTGTGGAAAACCTGATGGAACAACCGGTCTTACCGGCCCACGAAGAACGTATCATCCGACATCAGTTTTATCAAATGCAAACGACGCTTGATCAATGGATTCACTTGGCGGGGTCGGTAATGGCCCGGCGTGTGCAAAACGTCTCGGTGGTCTTGCCACCGCGTACCACCCAAGCGCGCTTACGCAATGTGCATTTGATTAGCATTCATGATTTGTTGATGTTGGTGGTGATGGTGCTCCACGACGGCATGGTGCGGCAACAAACCATGACGCTCGAGACGCCCCATAGTCAAGACGAGCTTAATCGGGTGGCGGCTGCAACCAACGAACAGGTCCAAGATGCCACCGTCAGTCAGTTGCGTGACCGGATGGAGCAACTCGAGCCGCAGGTCGATGGGTTGGTACGCCCAGTGTTGGAACTGGCATGCACGACGATGCGGCAATACGAAGAAGCCTTGAATAGCGAGATTCGCGCAGACGGCTTGCTCGAAATGTTCAATCAGCCCGAATTTGCCCAAACCGAGCGCGTCAAGCAGATGTTGGCGTTGGTACAAACGGGCAATGTATTGACGCCCCTCATCCCACGAGTGGCTAGTAGCGATGGCGTGCAGGTAATTATCGGGACTGAGCATCAAAACCCCGAGATGCGCGATATGAGTATGGTACTGGCGCGCTATGGCGTCGATGACGAAATCGTCGGGGTGTTGGGGGTGGTTGGTCCGACGCGCATGCCCTATGCCAGGGCGATTGCCACAGTACAAGCAATTGCGGCGGTGATGAGTGATTTGGTGGGCGAGCTCCACGGCGAGCCCCGAGTCGAGCGCGATGGCAGTGATGCCTAAGTGGCGCCGGCGTTTTTTGCGATATATACGTGATATAGCGATATTTTGGAGGAAGACCATGACTGAAGAACAAACTAATCCTAACGAAGAAACTCCCGTGACCCAAGAAGTCATCGATGTGGCCAGCTTGCAGGCGCGGATTGAAGTACTCGAAAAAGAAGTCAGCGACCACAAAGATGCTTATTTGCGCGCCACCGCCGACTACAAAAACCTCAAGCGTCGCTATGACACCGAGCGCATCGAATTGATTGGACGGGCCTCGGCTGCTGTGTTGCTCAAATTGCTGCCCGTGGTTGATGACCTCAACCGGGCTATTTCGAGTGTCACCGCCGAAGTCGCGGGCTCATTGTGGTACGGGGGTTTCAAGCTCATCCCTAACAAGCTACAACAACTGCTCGACAGCGAAGGGATAACGGCGATTGCTACGGTTGACAGTGCCTTTGATCCCAATATGCACGAAGCGATTGCATACGAGCCTAGCGATGCCGCCCATGATGGCTTGGTGGTGGCTGAATTACAACGTGGCTATATGCTCCGTGATAAAGTGTTGCGCCCAGCCATGGTCAAGGTCGGCAAAGCAGAATAATCTGCACACGGATGGCGAAATAATTGATGAATGAGGATGGGTATGGCCAAAGTCTTAGGGATCGATCTCGGGACAACCAATTCAGTGATTGCCGTCATCGAAGGTGGCGAGCCGACGATTATTCCCAATGCCGAAGGACAACGGCTCACGCCGTCGGTGGTTGCGTTTAGTAAATCTGGTGAACGGTTGGTTGGCCAGCTAGCCAAACGCCAAGCAGTGCTCAATCCCGAGCAGACGGTGTTTTCGGCCAAACGCTTTATGGGGCGTAAACTGAGTGATGCCACGGTGCAACGTGACAAAGTGATGGTGCCCTATCATTTGGCTGCCGCCGATAACGGTGACGTGACGGTGACGCTCACCGGGCGCAATTATGCCATCCCCGAAATTTCTGCGATGGTATTGCAAAAACTCAAACTTGATGCCGAAGCCTATTTGGGTGAAGCAATCACCCAAGCAGTGATTACGGTGCCCGCATATTTTAACGATGCTCAACGCCAAGCCACCAAAGATGCTGGTCGCATCGCTGGCCTCGAGGTGTTGCGGATTATCAATGAGCCCACTGCCTCGGCCTTGGCGTATGGCATCAACAATAACGTCAACAACCAGACTATCGTCGTCTATGACATGGGTGGCGGTACCTTTGACGTGTCGATTCTCGAGCTCAACGACGAAGTCTATGAAGTCAAATCCACCAACGGTGATACCCATCTCGGTGGTGATGACTTTGACGAACGCATCGTGCATTACCTGATGGACATCTTCCAGCGTGAGAGTGGTATCGAATTACAAAACGACCGTACTGCCTTGCAACGGATGCGTGAAGCTGCCGAAAAAGCCAAAATGGAGTTGTCGAGCCTGCTCAAAACCGAAATAAACCTGCCGTTTATTTCGGCCGATGCCAGTGGCCCACGCCATTTGGCGGTGGAATTGAGTCGGGCTAAACTTGAATCACTGACGGCGGATTTGGTGGAACGATCCCTTACCCCCGTGCGCCAAGCCTTGCTTGATGCCGGGATCCGCGCTGGGGACATCAATGCGGTGGTGCTGGTGGGCGGGCAAACCCGTATGCCAGCCATCCAAGACGCCGTGCGTGGTTTTTTTGGCAAAGATCCCCAAAAGGGAATTAATCCCGACGAAGTGGTCGCCGTTGGTGCCGCCATCCAGGCAGGGGTGCTTGCTGGCGATGTCAGTAATATTTTGTTGTTGGATGTGACGCCGTTGACCCTCGGTATCGAGACGTCGGGTGGGGTAATGACCCCGCTCATCCCGCGTAATAGCACATTGCCCACCTATAAAAGCCAGGTTTTTTCGACGGCTACCGATAACCAAGACGCCGTCGAGATTCATGTGCTCCAAGGGGAACGGGCGGAAGCGCGCCACAACAAATCACTGGGCACATTTGTGCTCGACGGCATTCCGGCAGCCCCACGTGGCGCGCCGCAAATCGAAGTCACCTTTGATATTGATGCCGATGGTATCATCAATGCCAGTGCCCGTGACAAGGCCACCGACCGTGAACAGCATATTACGATAACGGCCTCGTCAGGGTTGAGCCAAACTGAAGTCGATCAGATGGTGCAAGAAGCGACGTTGTTTGCGGATGATGACCGGCGCAAGCGGGATGTGTTGGCCTTGCAAAATCAAATCGATTCGTTGATGTACAACGCCCAACGGGCCTTGCGCAACGATCCCACGATTAGTGCCGAGCGCCGTGCCGATGCCGAGGCACGCCTGAGTGAAGCGCAAGCGGCCATTGATCGGGCTGACCCCGTAGCGATTCAGACGGCGATTGTCGATATGACCATGGTCGTGCATGACTTGCAAAACAAACATCGACCGGCGCCAATGCCTGCGAGTAGCGAAACGGGACGTTTGCCGGTCATTGAAGACGAACCAACCACCGCCGCGCCAGCTAAACGCTTGAGTTTGCGTGATTTGTTGCGGCGGGGGCGGAATGAATAAGCGAGTGGTAACCAATACGCGTAGTAAGGTGCAGCGATGACAAATAAACGAGATTATTACGAAGTATTAGGTGTGGCGCGGGATGCGAGCCCCGATGATATTCGTAAGGCCTATCGCAATCTAGCCCGCAAATTTCACCCCGATGTCAACAAAGAAGCGGATGCCGAAACGCGCTTCAAAGAGATAAACGAAGCCAATAGCACTTTGTCAGATCCCGAAAAACGCGCCGTGTATGACCGTTTCGGTCATAATGGTCCGTCGATGGGTGGTGGTTATGGTGGCGGTGATCCCTTTGGCGGCGAAGACCCCTTTGCGACAATTTTTGAGTCGTTCTTTGGGGGGAGTGGCGGTCGGGCCAGCCGTGGCCCGCAACGTGGTGCCGACCTCAAGTACACCTTGCGGTTGACCTTTGCTGAAGCAGTCTTTGGTGCCGAAAAGGAAATTGAATACCGCCGCCTCGAAGCGTGTGGCTCTTGTCGTGGCAGTGGTGCCCAAGCGGGCACCGAACCCGTGCGCTGTACTCGCTGTGGCGGGAGCGGCGAAGTACGCCAGCGCTCGGCGATTTTTAATATGGTGACCGTGGCAACCTGTGATGTCTGTCGCGGCGAAGGTACCGTCATCGCCATTCCCTGCCGTGATTGTCGCGGTGAAGGACGGGTGCGCCAACCACATAAATTGACCATCAATGTGCCTGCTGGGATAGATACCCAAGCCCAAATCCGTATGACGGGTGAAGGTGAAGCGGGACCACGGGGTGGTCCTAACGGCAATTTGTATGTGGTGTTCGAAATCCAAGCCCACGAATTCTTCCGCCGCCAAGACAACGATATCATCCTCGAATTGCCCATCAATGTGGCTCAGGCTGCGCTTGGTGCTGATGTGCAGGTGCCCACCCTCGAAGGGATGGATACGGTGCGGATTAATGCTGGCATCCAAAACGGCACTACCTTCCGTTTGCGGAACAAGGGTGTGCCCTTCCTGCGGGGCAACGGGCGAGGCGACCAAGTGGTAGTGACCAAGGTGGTGATTCCTGATACGCTGACGGCCGAGCAAAAGATTTTGTTTGAGGCGTTGGCCCATACCTTTAATCCGACCCTCAAGAGTCAAATGGGACCTGATGGTCAACCCACAGAAGGTGACGGAATGTCACCCCATGACGAAGGATTCTTTGATCGCATCAAAAGTGCGTTAGGACTATAACACGATGAGCGAGCTTATTTATGGGCGGAATGCGGTGCGTGAAGCATTGCGCGCCAATCGGCGCACGATGCAACGCATGTTTGTCGCTGCAGGCGCCCAGCCCGCCGGCACCTTGGCTGATGCCATTGCCTTGGCCAAAACGCACAACGTCCCCATCGAAACGGTCGATCGCCGTGTGCTCGAACAGCGCTTGCATGGCCTCAACCACCAAGGGGTGGCACTCGAAACCGGCGAATACCCCTATAGCGACCTCGAGAGTATGTTGGCACTTGCCAAAACCCGCAACGAAATGCCTTTTTTGTTGTTGCTCGACCACCTGCAAGACCCGCAAAACCTCGGCACGCTGTTGCGTACCGCTGAAGTGGTCGGTGTGCATGGGGTAGTTATCCCCGGTCGGCGCGCCGCCGAAATTACCCCCGCAGTGGTCAACGCCTCTTCGGGCGCCGTCGAACATTTGCACATCACCGTGGTAACCAATTTGTCACAGAGTATCGAACGTCTGCAAAAACAAGGGGTGTGGGTGGTTGGTGTCGAAGACGACGAACGATCCCAGATGTACGATGACACCGACCTCGATTTGCCGTTGGCGTTGGTGCTCGGTTCCGAAGGTCCCGGCATGGCTCGTTTGACCCGTGAGCGCTGCGACTTCCTTGTCAAATTGCCGATGCAGGGGCACATCCAATCGCTCAATGTGGCAGTAGCTGGCTCGGTAATGCTGTATTATGTGGTCCATACGCGGCGCCCCAAGAAGCGCATGTAGTGAATTGAAATAAACGAGGGTTGCTATGAGTTTAACTGCGCAAGCCCGCACGATTTTGGCGGAATGGGTGACTTCTGAGGTGCTCCGTAAGCATTGTGGTGCGGTAGCAGCCTCGATGGCCTATCTGGCCCCCCAGTATGGTGGCGACGCCGACGTCTGGGAAGCCACCGGGATTTTGCACGACATGGATTACGAGCGTCACCCCTCGCTAGAAGTCGCCGAAAACGCCCACCCCTTTGTGGGGGTGCGTTGGTTGCGCGAGCATGGCTGGAGCGAAGAAATTTGCCGGGCCATCTTGTCACACGCCGATTATGCCGGTGTATCACGCGATAGCATGATGGAAAAAGCGTTGTTTGCGGTGGATGAATTGTCAAGCTTTGTGTTGGCGGTGGCGTTGGTGCGCCCCAGCAAAAACATCGCTGATGTTGATGTGGCTGCAGTCAAGAAAAAAATGAAAGACAAGGGCTTCGCTCGCGCCGTCAACCGCGACGATATCGTGCAAGGTGCCGCCGGACTCGGTGTCGAAGTCGATGCCTTGATTGCTGACGTGATTGCCGCCCTCAGTGCCCGCGCCGCTGAATTGGGGATTGCTGGCGTGGCAGTTTAGTCAGTTTTTTGTCGTAATCCCCCACGGGCGTTAGCCCGTGGGGGATTGTCTGTTTAGAGCGAATCACTGCGGTAGTGGCAGCCTCGGCTTTTGCGGTTGTGGCGGGCCGCTTGGGCAATCACCAGCCCGATTTCGACAGCATTACGCAAGCCAATCAAGCCATCGTTGAGCTTGGTAGTGCGATAAAACATCTCGATTTCGTTTTGTAAGTGGCGCAATTCGCGGATAGCCCGTGATAAGCGCACACCCGAGCGCACAATCCCCACATAGTGCCACATGATGTTTTGGATGGTTTGCATGTCGCCTTGGATCAAGGCCGGGTCAGATTCTTTGGTGAGCGTTGATTCGTCCCAGCGTGGGATGAGGGAGCCGTCGGGGCGGACATGGTCGTTGATGTGTTGCAACACATGCTCAGCCGCTCGCCCCCCAAATACCACCCCTTCCAGCAACGAGGTGCTGGCGAGGCGGTTGGCGCCGTGCAGGCCGGTACAGGCCACTTCACCTACTGCATATAAGTGTTTGATGGTACTTTCGCCCCAAGTGTTGACTGCCACGCCGCCACACGAATAATGCACCGCCGGCATCACCGGAATGGGTTGCTGGGTGATGTCGATGCCGACCCGCAGACATTCGGCATAAATGGTGGGGAAGCGCACTTTAATCTGCTCAGCGGGCATATGACTGGCGATATCGAGCAACACATACGGGTAATCGTTGGCTTCGATTTCGTGGTGGATAGCCCGGGCCACCACGTCGCGAGGTGCCAAGTCGCGCCATTGCGGGTCATATTTGTGCATAAATGGTTGCCCGTCGGGAGTCAACAAAATCCCCCCTTCACCCCGCACTGCCTCACTAATCAAAAACCCATAAGCACCTGTTACAGCCAAGGTAGTGGGATGGAATTGGATGTATTCGGCGTTGGTGATGCGGGCGCCGGCGCGATGCGCCATCGCCAAGCCATCGCCGCGTGCCCCGGCGGGATTGGTGGTGTTGCGGTAGATGCGCCCGAGTCCGCCGGTGGCGAGGATGGTTTTGCGGGCGATGATGCGATGGACCACTTCGGCGGTGCGGTCAAATATATAGGCGCCGTGACAGGTCACCGGTTGGTAGGTGTCGAGGGGGTCGGGGGAGTGGTGGGGGTAGGTAATCAAATCGACGGCGGTGGCATTGGTCATCAACTCGATGTTGGGTTGGCGGCGCATGGCGGCGGTGAGGGCCTCGATGATACTGCGCCCGGTGCGATCGCTGACATGCAAAATCCGCCGGCGCGAATGCGCCGCTTCTTGGCCGAGGGTTAATTCGCCGTCAGGCTCACGGTCGAAATCGACTAGCGCTTGTTGTAACAACAAGCGCTCGAGGCGGGCTGGACCTTCGCTGGCCAAAATCGTAGCGGCTTCGGGTAACGTGGCGCCGGCACCGGCGGCGATGATGTCTTGGGCCAGCAGGGCTGGGCTATCATCGACGCCGCGGTATATAATTCCCCCTTGGGCCCAACGGGTGTTGGATTCGTTGGGGTCTGGCTCACGCGTCATCACAACGATGCGCAGGTTGGGGTCTTGGGCGAGGGTGAGGGCGGCGGTGGCGCCGGCAATCCCCGAGCCGATGATCAGGACATCTGTGGTAATCATGGGTTGTTCTCCGCGCGAGCCCCTGCCCGAATTAGCCGATTTTAATCATGCGGTCGACGGCGCTAAAGGCCCGTACCCGAATCTCTTCGGGGACTTCGATAACGGTCTTGGTATACAACAACGAATCGCGCACATTTTCCATCGTAATCATGTTCATGTGCGGGCAGTGTACCATACAGAGCCGCAACAAATCTTTGCTGGGGTTGGCTGCCGCAATGTTGTCGCCCATCGAGCACTCCGTCAGCACCAAATAGTGGGGAGCTTTACTGTCTTGGACAAATTTAATCATGGCGTTGGTTGATCCCGAATAATCCGAGGCTGCCACTACTTCGGGCGAGCATTCAGGATGTGTTACCACCACTACATCGGGGAATTGGGTGCGTACGGCCTTGATATCTTCGACCGTGAATTTGTCGTGGACTTCACAGCGCCCGTGCCAGCCAATCATCTGCACGTCGAGCAAGGTGTTGTCGGGTGTGGTGCCACCAATTGACGGAAAAATAATGTGCTTGCCCGTCTGTTGCGCCACATTCGACGCCAGATATTGGTCAGGCAGAAAAATAATCGTGTCGCAATTAAGCGATTCGACTACGGCCACGGCATTGCCCGAGGTGCAACAGATGTCGCTTTCGGCTTTGACGTCGGCATAGGTGTTGACATAGGTCACCACCGGCACTCCCGGGTATTTGCGTTTGAGAGCGCGCACATCGGCGGCGGTGATGGATTCGGCCAGCGAGCAGCCAGCCCGCTCGGCGGGCATCAGGACCGTCTTGTGGGGGCTGAGAATTTTGGCGGTTTCGGCCATGAATTTGACCCCACAAAAGACGATGATGTCTTTGTCGGTGGTGGCCGCTTTGCGACTCAAATCGAGCGAATCGCCACGGAAGTCGGGAATGGTGTGGAACAACACCGGCTCCATGTAGTTGTGCCCCAGCACCACCGCATTGCGCTCTTGTTTGAGGCGATTGATTTCGATGGCGATTTCGGCTTTGTAGTACAACTCGAAGTCAGGCACTAATTTGCCCAAGCTGACTTGCATCTCTTCATACAGGGCTTGTGCGGCACTATTCATTCCCGTATTCCTCTTTTCTTGTGTGAAAAAAACTTACTGGCCGACGTGAATGGGGGCAACAGTACGGACAAATTGCAGGCTGAAGTCAAATACCGGCGCAGAGTGGGTAAGCGCCCCAATCGAAATATAATCGACGCCGGTGTGGGCGATGGCGGCAATTCGTGCGAGTGACACATTGCCACTGGCTTCGAGTTTGGCGCGCCCGGCGGTAAGGATTACAGCCTCGTGCATCTGTGCATTGCTCATGTTGTCGAGCAAAATCCGTTCGACCTGGCAGGCCAGCGCCTCATCGACATCGGCCAAGGTGCGTGCTTCGACTTCGATCTCGAGGCCACTATGGGCGGCGCGGGCCCGGGCCACGGCAGTGGTAATCGAGCCGGCAAAGTCGATGTGGTTGTCTTTGATCAAAATCATGTCGTACAAGCCGATGCGGTGGTTTTGGCCACCACCCCGTACCACCGCCAATTTGTCACACATCCGCAGGCCGGGGACGGTTTTGCGGGTATCGAGGATGACGGCGGAGGTACC
>CANFUF010000114.1 GCA_947450095.1 Roseiflexaceae bacterium | reverse complement strand
GACCGTTCCTTTGCTGTGCTCGACACCTTTGTGGCGGGTGGCGGCAATTTTATCGATACCGCAGATGTTTATTCTTCATGGGTCCCCGGCCATGTCGGTGGCGAATCCGAAACCATCCTCGGCGATTGGATGCAGGCTCGTGGCAATCGCCACAACCTGATTATCGCCACCAAAGTAGGCATGCGTATGGGGGCTGGCCCCAACGATGAAGGCCTGTCACGGCTCCGGATTATTTCTGCCGTCGAAGCCTCGCTCCGCCGCCTCAAAACCGACTACATCGACTTGTACCAAGCCCATGCCGACGACCGCAATACCCCCCTCGACGAAACGATGCGGGCCTTTGATGATTTGGTCAAAGCGGGTAAAGTACGCTACCTCGGTGCCTCCAATTACAGCGCCTGGCGCTTGACCAAGTCACTCTGGACTAGCGACAAACTCAACGTGGCCCGCTTTGATTGTTTGCAACCCCGCTACAATCTGGTGGCTCGCGCCGAATACGAACAAGAGCTCGAGCCGTTGTGTGTCAGCGAAGGCGTAGGCGTGATTACCTATTCGTCACTGGCTAGCGGCTTCTTTTCGGGGAAGTATCGCGCTGGCCAACCGCTGCCCAGCTCGCCCCGCGCCGGTGGTGTCGAAAAAACCTACATGACCGAACGGGGCTTCAAAATCCTGGCAGTGGTTGATCGTATTGCCAGCGAGCTCAACACCACCCCCGGCCAAGTGGCCTTGGCCTGGATCATGACGCGGCCCGGCATGACGGCAGCGATTGCCAGCGGTACCACCGTCGAGCAGGTCAAAGACCTGACGGCGTCGGCGGAATTGGTGTTGCCCGCTGAAGCAGTGACGGCGTTGACGGAAGTAAGCGCCTAGTTTATGCGAAACCACACTGTGGCGTTAACCCGCTACAGTGTGGTTTTGTTTTGAAAAAAGGAACACACCATGCAAAGCCTCCGCCAACAGATTTTCCGGTCGATGGTGGCCATGACGATTATTTGTGCCTGCTTGATTGTAGTGGCTCAGGTGGTATATGCCTATTACGCCATCACGTATCGTTACATGCCCAAAATTGCCGAAATGTATGGCACAGCGGCGATTAAGTATTATCAATCCCCTGCATCGGAACATTCGTTTGTCTACGAAATGGGCTATATTACCAAACTCGTGAATGAATTTGCGGAAGCACCGGTTATTACCGATGCAAACGGTAATATACTGTATGCCAAAAACATGAATGTAACGCATGTTGATTTGGCATTTGAATTACGAAAAATTGCCGTAGAGGTCGAGAAAAATAAAACGATTTATATTATCCCCCCCGATTATTCGCTCAATAACTATAAATATGTCAAACAAATTGTCTATGAACGCACAATTGCCTGTATTGGATTTGGTATCATTGCGGTATTTTTGACGTCGTTATTATCAAATTCACTCGCCAAACGTATTGCTGACCCGATTCAAGTATTGACCGCCAATGCCCCGCAAATGAGTATATCTGATGTACCGGTGTCTGGGTTTATGACCACTGATGCGCCAAATGAAGTACTGCAACTTGCCACATCGCTGGACCGCATGCGCCAAGAAGTACGCCGCCAAATAGAACTACGCCGCCAGATGACCGCCGACATCGCCCACGAATTGCGCACCCCGATGAGTGTGATTAGTGCCAAAATCGAAAGTTTGCGCGATGGTGTCATCAATCCCCAGCCCCACCACTTCCAATTGATATATGAAGAAGTAATGTTGATGAATCGTTTGGTCGATGATTTACGCACGATTTCACTGATTGATGCCCATGCCTTGGTGATGTATAAGTCAACAGCAGATCTTGGTGCGATTATCGACCATGTGGTATCGATGCACTTAGGGTATGCCACAGCTCAACAAGTGGTAATTCAGAGTATGCATGCATCATACCCAATAGAATTGCTGATTGATAGCACGCGCATTATTCAATTGCTCTCAAATATCCTCGAAAACGCTATTCGCCATAGCCAACCACAACAATCCATCCAACTCACCTATGCATTGGATGGCGCCAATTGCGTCATCCAATGCATCGATCAGGGGAGTGGGATTGCACCGCACGAGGTGGATTTGGTGTTACAACGCTTTTATCGCGCCGATAATTCGATTGGCAATGGCTCGGGGTTGGGATTGGCGATTTCGCAGGCAATTGCCGTCGCCCATGGTGGATTGATTACTGTCCAATCTGTATTACACCAAGGGACGACCGTGACCGTTACCCTACCGTATTCCGAATGACGCCGATTAATTCCCTGCCATGGCACCTGCCATCATTCCTTTGACGAGGTAGCGTCGCGCCAAAACGAAAAACAAAAACGACGGCAGCAGATATATAATCGACATGGCATTCATCATGCGGTAGTCGATATTGGTATAACCAATAATCGAGCGGAACAACCCGAGGGGCAACAAAAATTTGTCTGGTGATGACAACAAAATCAGCGGCATAAAAAATGCTGACCAGGCCGAATTAAACGCCAGCACTGAGGCAGCACCCAAGCCGGGCAACGCCAATGGGACGATTACATACCACAAAATCTGGAAGCGGGTGGCGCCGTCAATGGCGGCAGATTCTTCGAGCTCTTTGGGGACTTCATCAAAGAATCCCTTCATTACCCACAATAAAAAGGGAATCTGCCCGGCCGTCAACCCTATCGTCACGCCCCACAACGAGTCAATCAAATGCAATTCACGCATGATGATGAAAAAAGGCAAAATTGTGGCGGTGGCGGGGATAATTTGAATCAACAAAAACGCATACATCAATACTTTTTTGAAGCGGAATTCGCTCCTTGACAACGTATACCCCCCCAGCGCACTAAAAATTACCGCAAACCCTACCCCACCTACGGTGGTAAGTAGGCTGTTTTTGAGCAAAATCAGAGCTTGACCACGTCCAAAAATTGCATCGTCGAAGCCTTTGAGTGTCCAAGAGGCAGGAATGTACAAATAGAGTCCCGAGACGTTTTCGGGTTTGATACTAAAGGCACTCAAAATAGGCCAGACAAATGGTGCCAAACAAAAGAGACAGAGCAAGAGCATAAAGGCATAAATGCCAATCAAGGGAAGCTTTTGGAGCACACTGAGTGGTGCGGCGGTACGTTGCTGATGTGCAGGTGTCGTTTGTTGCATGGTTCCCTCGCTAGAGTGTAACGCGCAAGACGCGCACATAAATCAGCCCGATAATCAAACTGATAAACAACAAAATGACCGAGGCGGCACTCCCCATGCCTAACTCATAAAACTTAAAGCTTTGATCGTAAATATAGATACCCACCAGTTGGGTGCGGTTGCCCGGGCCACCACGGGTAAGCGTATAGACAAGGTCAAATACCCCCAAACACCCCAGCGTGTTGAGCAAAAGCCACAACATAATCACATATCGAATCAGGGGTAGACGGATTTGTGTCAGGGTCTGCCACGCGCTTGCTCCATCAATATGGGCTGCTTCGATGACTTCGCGGGGGATATTTTCGAGTCCTGCCAAAAACAAGATCATCGCAAACCCCGAATTATTCCAAAAATTTACCAGCGTGACCGAAATCATCGGCGCTTCTCGTAACCACATTACTGGCGCAAAACCAACTAATCCGAGGATACGATTAAGTGTGCCGTATTCACCCATGGCCAGCATCGATGACCAAATCAACGATTGGATCACGGCGGGGATGACCATCGGCAACACCACCGCAGCCAACAAAAACGTTTTACCCCATAAATTGGCCCGATTGAGAAACAACGCGGTGGCCAAGCCGAGGATAAATTGCCCGATATTGGTCCACAACGTATACCACAAGGTAAGGCTAATCGAATGCAGAAATATTTCGTTTGATAGTAATTTGACATAATTAGCTAGACCAACAAAGTCGTAGGTTACTGAGCGTGCGCCAGTCAAGGCGCGATTGGTAAAGCTGACATAAACCGCCCACAAGGCCGGCAAAATAGTAAAAATCAATACAATAATCACTGCTGGTCCCAAAAAAAGTGCCAGCATGGTACGTTCTGAGCGACGACTAATCAATGGTGGCTCCTTTGCCACGTCCCCACCAGCACCACTGCTGGTGGGGACGTGTGTGGATCAGGGATTAGGCTTGTTTGATTTTGTCTGCACCCAACGAATCCTTCATGGCTGCAGCAAATGCGGCCATGGCTTCTTCGGGGGTCGACTTGAGGGTGATGACGTCTTCGGTGGCACGGCAAATGCCATCGACGATTTTGGATTCGCCGACGCGATTGCGCAAAATCTTACCGGTGTTGAAGAAACTGGTCGCCTCAAGCATTTTGCCGCCCACTTGGGTTTTGTAGTCGGGGCAGAGTTCGGCGAAGTTGTCTAGGCCAGACGGTCCACCAAGATAAATCTTGTTGGCTTCGCACGACACATCGGCGCGGGACATGTGCTCGAGGAAGGCCCAAGCGGCATCGAGGTTCTTGGTTTTGGCACTGACGGCAGGTCCACCGCCGGTACCAACAAAGACGAACGGCTTGCCGTCTTCGCTGGGGAATTGCCAGCGGCCCACTTTTTCGAACAATCCTTCGATGGGGGTGGCGCCGGTGGGACCCCAGTCAAACGTCCATTGCCAGTCACCACCGGTAACAACGGCCAATTCACCCTTGGGGAACATCTGATACTTGGTTGGTTCCCATGGATTGGGGTTGAGCAAGGCATCGACGGTCAACCACTTGTTTTTGGCCAAGGTTTGGTAGACGGTCAAGGCTTTGAGCAAACCGGGGCTGCTGACAACCCACTTGCTTTCGCTTTCGCTATAGATTTCGCCGTTGAAGCTCATCCATACTTGGCGGAAGCCTTCTTCCCACGAACCGCCGCCCCAGGCAGTGGCTGAAGGCAAACAAACGGCGGCCACACCGGCTTTGGCAATGTTGTCACACAACCCGTAGAAGTCGTCCCATGTGTTGGGTTGCACATCTTTGATGTTGTTTTTGGCCAATACGTCTTTGCGATAAAAGAAGGTAAAGGTCGAGGCACTACCCGGCGTAGTGTAGTTTTTGCCACCGATGAGGTTGGCTTCTTTGAGGACGGGGAAGATGTGGGCGTAATTGTCCCACTTGGCGATATGATCGCTCAAGTCGGCCAACGCACCACCAGCGGCGAGGTCGGCGACGACACTCGCACCGAGTGACACGATGTCTGGCAACGTGCCAGCACCGGCGTCCACATTGATTTTGGTGTTGTAGTCGTTGTCGGTGGCAGGACCGGGTACGCCTTTGACGCTCCACGGCTTGCCTTCTTTTTTCATGCGGTCATTGAAGCTGGCTATTGCCAATTTATCAACCTTTTGCCCCAATTCGCGGTCGGGGGTCATGTAGGTCAATTCGATTGGCTCTGCACTCACTGCTGCATCACCAGCGGCGGGGGCGCCAGCACTTTTGCCACAGGCGGCCAGCACTGCGGCACCAGTAGCAGTAGCCATCAAGCGCAACATGTTGCGCCGGCTAAAGCCTGTCCCTAAGGTCTTTTGATCGTGGCCCATGTGTTTGCTCCTTCGCAATCCAACGAATGCCATCTATATACACACAGCCAATGGCTGGTTGTACCATTTTAACTTACGCCGCTGTAATCCGCTTGATCAGGGCCACGGTCGTCGCAATCCCGGTATCGACGGTTTCATCGGCCCCGGCGTATTCGATACTTACTGCGCCAGTATAATTGTGGCGCCGCAGGGTAGTTACAAATTCGGCCCAATAGGCTTCATCATGCCCTTCGCCCCACAAACAATGCCCCCATGCGCGAGGGGAATCGTCGCCGTGACGTGTGTCAAGCCCACCGTTGAGGCGTAGTTCGTCTTCGTTGATCCAACAGTCTTTGGCGTGCACATGATAAATATGACTATTGAGCGCCCCCACCACTCGGATGGGGTCGATGCCCTGCCAAAACAAGTGACTCGGGTCGAGATTGACCCCCACCACATCCCCGGTAATATGATGCAACTGCCAAAACGTGTGGGGGTTGTAGACTACTTGCCCCGGATGTGGTTCAATCGCCACCCGTACCCCGTGGCGTGCGATGTGTAGGGCTGCCTGTTGCCAAAACGGTGTGACGATTTGGTTCCACTGTTGCTCGAGTAATGTGCGAAACTCGGGTTGCCAGTCACAGGTCACCCAGTTCGGGAAGAATCCCCCGTTGTGGGGCTCACCTGGACATCCACTCATTGTCACTACGGTGCCGATTTCGAGTAATTCAGCCAGTTGTAACGTGTCAGAAAATACTTGCTGGGCCCGGGTGCGCCGCTGTATGTCGCCATCGAGCAGATTCCCCGAACAATTGAGGGCATTAATCTGAATCCCGCGACTCTGGAATTGTTCATGCCAGCGCCGTCGTTGTCCGGCATCGTGCAACAATTCTTGTAGGTTGCAATGGGGCGCTGACGAAAAATTCCCCGTGCCAAGCTCTACCGCCGTCACCCCTTGGGCTACACAGGCATCCAGCATCCCCGTAACCGATTTATTGTCAAAACAATCACTTATTACGCTAATTTGCATACTGCTACTCCTTTGTATCGGTATGTGTATTGTGCACACGTGTGCGCAATTATGATAAACAAAAAAACGTTGTGTGAATTACTGTGCAAAAATGAAATCTGTCTACACAGATTTAACTATAAGAAGTATATTTTGTCAAATAAAAAAATAGTCAATTTCCAAAAATACCCGATTTTAATCAAGTATTGATTGTGTGTATTTACACAAATGATTGTCATTTGTGTATTTTGGGCAAACGAGCATGAATTTTAATTTTTTCAACCAAAACACGATAGCGTTATGGTGGTGGTGCATCATAAAGCTGCAACAAGTCCCACAGGTTGCCGTAGCAATCGCGCCATTTCACCACGCTCCCGTACGTTTCGTAGCGGGGAGCTTCGATAAATGTGACGTCGAGGGCCTGCATGCGGGCATAATCATGGGTAAAGTCGTCACTGACGAGGAAAAACGCCACCCGTCCTCCCGTTTGATTACCCACATGCGCTGTCTGGTCGGGGGTGGCCGCTTGTGCCAACAACAGTGCACTGCCGTGGTGGGTGGCCGGCCCGATCAGCACCCAGCGTTTGCCGGGTCCCAGCGGGCGATCTTCGTAGACCACAAAGTTGAGGACTTGGGTGTAGTAGGCAATCGCGTGGTCATAGTCATTGACCACAATGGTGACATAGCCGAGGTGCGGCATAGTTGTGTTGTTTCTAACGCCGTGGCGGCATGGCGGCGGCCACGGCCCGCTCGTCGGCATATGCATGGGTGAAGCGTGCGAGACCAAAGCTGGCATTATTGATTTCGGGACGGATATGTTGGGTAACCAAATCGGCTATTACGCGCCCGAGGGCAGGGGCGTGGGTCACGCCGGCTTCGTTGTCACCGGTAACTGCCCACAAGCCGTTGATGCCAGGCACCGCGCCGGCGATAAAGGTGCGGTCGGCGGTATAGGCCGGCATTCCTTGGGTCCAGTTGGCGACGCTCATGTCGACGGCGGGGAACAAGCGTTGGAACGAGGCTTGGACGGCGTTGGTCAACGACGTCACGAGTTCTGGGTAGTACGGGCGTGTGCCGACGGTAGCGATTTGAGGCAAATCGTAGACTGCCGCATAGCCGTCTCCCGTGCCCCACATCAAGGCCCCACAGTGCTCGCGGATCCAGGCTCCCTGCTCGGGAATCATCACGGTGGGCAAGCAATCAGGCACGCCACAGACTTGCCCGATGACGCGGGTGGCCACTACGCGGTACAACGGCAGGGTTAATCCCACCGTGCGCAACAACGTATTGCTCCAAGCCCCAGCCGCTACAATCACCTGATTGGCGTGGTACTGTTGACTACTATTGGTTTTGACCCCGCTGATATGGCCATTTTCGTGCAATAACTCAACTACTTGTTGGCCATAAATCGCCGTGGCACCGTGACGCAATACCTCGTGGGCGATAGCGATGACCGTCGGTGTGGTATGAACTTGGATGCCTTGGGGATGATAAACAGCCCCAAATACTTCGTCTGCAGCGATACTGCCCCCACTAATCGCGTGGATTTCACTGGGGCTGAGGGCGCGGGTATCGGCAGGGGCGAGGGGGTGTGTCAGCATGGGGGCAATCCAGGTGTCATACCCATGCGCGCTCCGTGCCAAAAAGAGGTTGCCGTTGCAGCGCAGGTGGATGTCGTGGCGTTGCCCCAGCGCCTTATAAAAGGAGAGGCTGTATTGTTCGAGGGCCTGTTCGTTGGCGCCCCACCCTTTGGGTCCAAACCCCGCCGCCCATTCCCCCACAAAGCCGGCACCCGCACCGGTGGTGGCCACACCAGGGTGACTGACATCGATGATGGCGATATCGTGGATTCCTTGTTGTTGCAGGTGGTGTGCCGTGCTCCATCCCAAAATCCCACCACCAACGACGATTGCGCCATAATGACGAGTCCGCATGGCATCCCTCCTTGCCGGTTACTTGTATAGATTAGTCTACTATAGCAAAATAATACGCTTACAACAATGTGCAAAGCTCCTTGACATCGCGACACTGTTCGAGGTTGAGTACCAAGCGAATAATCTGTTCACTTGTGTCTGTGGTGATGACTGGCGCCACCAAATCGCGAAATTTGGCGATGACTTGGGCATCACTCAACGGGTTTTGCGGACCGCCAAGGGGATGATCGACGGTCTGGGTATAGCGCGCCCCGGCGTGGGTGGTAATGGTAATCGCCGGCTCGGCATCATCGCTCATCTGTGGATCAATCTGTACACTTGTATGGCTCAGCCAGTGGGCGATGCGCGGGGCACTCCAAGCGGTATCTTCGAGCTCCGCCAAAAAAACTTTGCCGTAGTGTAGGCGTGCCGCCAGTGCATACGGTAAACTCATTTGCGCTTCGGCGCGGGTGGTGATGCGGGTGCTGCCGCACATCCCGTATTGGAATGCGCTAATCGCGATGTGTATGGTCGCGATGTCGGCGGGCACGAGTTGATTAGTAGACATAATAATATCAATAGCATCAATCCCCGAATGTGAACCCCGGCAAGTGGCGTAGGGTTTGATGGAGCACCGATTAATCCGCCAAAACTCGCCGAATTGGCTGAGCAAGGCGCTGGGATCATTGTTGGCACCACCAAATGTAGCAAAAAAACTGCCCCAGGTGCCGATGTCAAATAGTGCTTGCGGGCCGCTGAATTGGGCTAACGCCAAATTGACTGCCATGATACCTGCTTCGGCGGCCCGGCCGGCATGCAGTTTTTTGGTGTGACTACCATCATGGATGAAACTCCATGTCCCTCCTGCAAATGATCCAGCAATTCCCAGTGCGTGGGCGAGTTGATCGGCACTACAGGTATGGAGTAGGGCGACAGCAGTGGCCGAACCAAAGACCCCACACGTCCCCGTTGAATGCCAGCCGACACCATTGTGGGCTTCGTAGCCTCCACAGGCTTCGAGTACCCGCCGAGCCACTTCGTAGCCGAGGATAAGGCTCCGCAGCAAGTATTCGCCTGACAGTGGCGTTGCGATGCTTGTAATGGCGGCTACTGCGGCTGGGATGACGACGGCGCCCGAATGGTCACAGCCGCCACTATCGTCGAGCTCATAGGCATGGGCGGCCACCCCATTGACCAGCGCCGCCGTGCGGGCATCGCCGTAGTAGGGGGTACCCCAGATGTGGGTGGTGCCGGGTGTTTGGGCGGTAATCCCGAGGCTGGCGATGACCCGCGCCGTTTCGCTGGCGTGGGCGCCGGCCAGACTGACGCCGAGGGTGTCGAGCAGGTGGATTTTCATTTTGTGGATGGTAGCAGGCGAAAAATCAGCATAGCGGGTGGTGTGTACCATTTGGGTCAAGCTGGTGAGCATGTTAGTCGTCATGCCGACCCCGTTCTTGGCGGTAGACTTCGTAGACGTTGAGGGGGTGGGTAGTAGGCAGTGGTTGGGCGTGGGCCGCATGCCACGCGGCAATGGCGTCACCGTTGGCGAGCCAGACGTCGTCGTGGCGAGTGATTTCATGCAAAAAATCACGCAACAGTTGATTGCGCCCGGGTGTGCCCATCCACTCGGGATGGAGTTGCAACACAAAGCAGCCCCCATAGCGCCGGTAGGCAGCAAATTCGAGCAGCCAATTCGACAACACCGCATCGTAGTCCGGCAAGCGGCTATGCCCGGGCGGGAAGGCGGGGGTGAAGTTGAATTGGAAGTAGGGGCGGTCGTCGAGCTCGCTATGCACCGGGATTTCGACCAGTCCGCTGTGATGGCTGTAGGGCATATCATCGCCGTTGAGTGATGCCGACCACATATACCCTGCGGACTGCAACGCCATATCAAAGCGCCGCGGCCAGCGACCACTGGGCAAACGGAAGCCCTGTACGGCGTGGCCACTCACCTGCTCAAGCACCGATTTACTTTGGGTCAATAGAGTGTGGGTGGTCGCCACATCAAGGGTTGTGTAGGCTTCAAAATCCCAACCGAGGCTGGCAAGCTGCTGGTTGGCTGCCACCATGTCGCGGATGCGTTGGGGGTGTTGTTGGGCTACCAGCCCTGGCACAAACCAGCTCGCGGGAATCGTGAAATCAGCGAAGGTCTGGAGCAAGCGATCGACCCCGCGTAATGCGCCGTATTGCCATACTGAGAAGCTTTTGCTTCGCTGTGGTAAATCAGGCGCTTGGGCTACGGCGTCTCGACCATCACTAAACAGCACACTGATGAGCACGGCACAGCGTTTGCCGGCAGGCCAATAGTTGTTGGGCGCAGTGGTCATTTGTTGCCTCCTTGGCCGTATTGCTGAATCCACCAGTCGGCGACATCGTTGCCCCGTGCCACCCAGACATCGTCGTATTGGCGGATAGTCTGGAATAAGCCTTCGAGGATTGATAAGCGTCCTGGTTTGGCGCTGACTTTGGGATGCAAAATCGTCGTCCAAAACAACCCGTCGCGATGATAGCCCTGGAATTCTGCCGACCAGTTGTGCATAACAGCGCGGTAATCGGCGAGGCGGTCGAGTCCGCTAGGGAAGGCCGGGTCTTCGAAGTAGGCCAGGGCGGTGTAGTCGTCCATGTCCCAGCGGGCTGGTAATTCGACTAAACCATTTCCACCAGTCGCTGCAGGGTGGAAGTAGGGGCGGTCGTCGCCGCGCATCGAACTCGAATACTTGACGCCAAAAGTGTGGAGTAGCGTGGCGGTGGCGGTGCTCCAGTCGCCTGAGGGAGTGCGGAAGCCGGTAGGGGTGATACCTAGGCGCTGTTGGAATATGGTGCGTGATTGTTCCATCACCGCGTGTTGTTGCTCAATGGTCAAATCAAAAAAAACTTCGTGGCGATGGCCGTGATAGGCTACTTCGTGGCCAGCGGCGAGGATGCGTTCGCACAGGCTGGTCCAGTGGGTCACTACCCAGGTAGGGATGAAAAACGTGGCCTGGAGCTGGTATTGCGCCAGTAAATCGAGTAGGCGTGGTACGGCGCGGTAGGGGCCGTAGCTCCCTTCGCCAAAGTAGCGCAGATTGTCGAGTAGCGAATCGTCGAGCATGGCATCGCCACTCGGCCCGTCGACATCAAATGCCAATGCGACTGCCGAACGATAGCCGGCAGGCCAGCGAATAGGGGACGGGGTAAGCATAATTGGCGCCTTTGGGTGTGGTTAGTGTTGCCCTAGTATAGCCGAGCCATCTGGTGCAAACAAATAAAAATCCCCCGGCGCATGCGCCGGAGGAGTAACGTGGTGACCCGGGAGGGAATCGAACCCCCAACACTTAGTTCCGAAGACTAATGCTCTATCCATTGAGCTACCGGGCCACGTTTATTGATTATACCATACGGGGTTGTTGAGATGCAATAAATGAAGTATGAAGTATGAAGTATGAAGTATGAAGTATGAAGTATGAAGTATGAAGTATGAAGTATGAAGTATGAAGTATGAAGTATGAAGTATGAAGTAT
>CANFUF010000113.1 GCA_947450095.1 Roseiflexaceae bacterium | reverse complement strand
GAAGCCGTCACCTTGTCGGTCAACGATTTGCCCGACGAAAGCCAACCCAGCGACGCCCAACAACGTGACCAAGAAGCCTGGGCTTTGTTGCCCGACTTGATTTTGATTGATGGTGGTGCCGGTCAGCTCAATGCCGCCTGTGCCGCCTTAAAATCTCTCGGGTTTGGCCATATCCCCACCGTTGGCGTCGTCAAAGGCCTCAAGCGCGATCGTTTTGATTTGTTGTTGCCTGGGGCGAGTGAGTTAATTGTGCTCGAACGCTCAAGCCCGGCGCTGGGGTTGGTGCAGACCATCGACGAAGAAACCGACCGTTTTGCCAAAAACTATCACCGTAGCTTGCGGGCCAAATCAATGAAAAGTTCCACCCTCGAAGAAATCGACGGTATTGGTCCTAAGCGCCGCCAAGCGCTCCTAAAGGCTTTTGGTTCGCTTGACGGTATTCGCCAGGCCACGGTTGACCAGCTTGCGGCGATTCCTGGGATGACCCGCAAAAGTGCCGAGGAGCTCAAGTCGTTATTGTAGTAAAACGGATGTAATGTGAAATTTCTTACGCCGTGCTTTTTATAGAAGTTTAACATTTCAATTTGTTAACTTTTTTTGATAGTTATACCAAGTTACGTTTACATAGTGGTGAGTTGAGCGAGTTGTGCTATCACAAAATAGCATTAACGGCATGATCAATCCGTGAGGTTCAATCGTTTTTTAGTGCATAAGAAAGCGGTTTTTATCATACTTTCGTATATGAGTATGACGGTAGACTGACCTCTGCGTGCTATAGTTACAATTTTTTCTTACCTATTAATTTTGTAAAAATAATTAATAATAAATTGACATTTGATTGTAGCTGATATAAAATAGTGAAAGTATACATGTTATTGATAAGTGAAATTTATGAGTCATTTGCATATGCGTATTTGGCTTGTTTGTGTGGTAATAATTTTGGGAATGTTTGTTGTATTTGGTAGGACTGCCCCAGTAAGTCATGCAGCAAATGAACCACACATCACCCCAACTCCAGTGGTGGCAGGTGCACAGGTTGTGCAACCGCGAGCGCAATACGATTTAAAGAAAATAGTGGTTGGGTCATCGTGGATGCTCGGGATTTTGCAAAATGACACCTTGGTATCGTGGGGAGATAATAGATTTTGGCAGAGCACAATTCTCTATCGGTATAAAGATACCTTGTTCAAAGATGTTGCGGCGAGTTTGTATGTTGCGTTCGCATTAGATATGAACGGGAATTTGGTTTCTTGGGGCGAAACGACGACCTACAACGAAGGCATGATTCCTGTAGCCGCCCAAACGGGTGTCGATGCAATTGCAGCGAGTGGTAATTTTGCTATGGCGCTCAAAAATGATGGAACGGTTATTGCGTGGGGGCGTAATAATAAGGGGCAAATCGAAGTTCCGGCTGGATTAAGTGGTGTAACGGCAATTGCGGCGGGTGGTCGGCATGCGCTTGCCCTCAAAAGTGATGGAACGGTCGTTGCGTGGGGTGATAATCAATATGGTCAAATTAATGTGCCGCCTGGGTTGAGTGGCGTAACGGCAATTAGTGCCGGTGAAGATCACTCGATGGCTTTGCTGGGTAATGGTACGGTGGTGCTGTGGGGATCCAATGTGTATGGGCAAGTCAAGGTACCAAACAACCTTGCGAATGTAACCCAAATTGCCACGGGGCAATATTTTTCGGTAGCGTTGCGCAGTGATGGTACGGTGGTTGGGTGGGGAAGCAACATGTATAACGCAGTGCTCTTCCCGCGTGAATTTAGTCGTCCTGGTGCTGTTTCTATGATGGGTGCTGGGCATATCAATACGGTATTTGGTATGGCAGATGGAAGTGTGCGTACCTTTGGAGGATCCGTATTTAGCTCCAAAATCACGCGTACGCATACGTCGACCCGCTATATGACTGCCACCAATACCGCAACCAATACCCGCACGTATACACGTACGCGTACGTCATCCAAAACCAAAACCTTTACCAAAACCTATACCCCGACATATACTTCATCATCGACCGCAACTGACACGGCGACTGATACGGCAACCGAAACCGATACCCCTACTGAAACCGATACTCCCACTTATACACGCAGTAAAACTCCTACCAATACCGAAACTGATACCCCTACCGAAACTGATACCCCCACCGAAACTGATACCGAAACCCCCACCGACACGAACACCCCGACGGATACAGCTACCGAAACGCCTACTGAAACGGAAACTCCCACCGAAACGGAAACGAATACCCCGACTGATACTCCGACCGAAACATTTACGATGACCTATACGCCTACGATTACCGACACGCCGACAGAAACGGATACACCGACAGAAACGGATACGCCGACAGAAACCTATACCCCTTCTGAAACCTATACGTCAACCAAAACGAATACGCCCACCAAAACCAAAACGTATACTCCGTCGTTGACTCCGACACCAATTCCAGTACTCAAAAACGGGAGCTTTGAAAACGGCTTGTCCAATTGGACGGTGGTGAACGCACGGATCGACTTGGGCGTGTCCGTTCTTGGTGGTTGCACTACCGTCGATACGACCAATTATGCCAATATCTGGACACGTCCTGTTGCATACGGAAGTGTGCCAGTATATGTTGCTGGTACTGGCAAACAAAAGCCGCTTGATGACAATGTTGGTGGGACATTTAGTGGTTTTACGACATCAAATGTCCCAAATGTGAACGCGAGTGTCCCGGTAAGCAATGGTTCTTCGGCAGTCAAACTGAATTTGGCGACAGGGGATGGGACCTATGGCTATCACGTAGCACATGGTCCGGCAATTTTTAGTGATGTCTTTTATGGTATTACCAATCAAGTGATTACCCTTGACTGGTATTCGGCTGCCGGTACTGATGACTTTGCGGTGCTTGGTTATCTCCTTGATGTCGATGCGAATGGTGATGGTGTCCAGTCTGGGACCGCTGCGGACTGCAAACAATACCAAGTGCTCGAAACGACGGGTACGAGTGTAACTGGCTGGCAATTTGCGAGTGTGCTTGTGCCAGCGACAAAGTTTGGTTATCGCTTTGTCTTTGTCAATGGGACGTTTGACAAAACTGGTGGTAAAGCCTCAGGTGCAACATTCTGGATCGACAACATCTCTCAAGGTGATCCCCAGACGATTGCGTGGAATGTTACCAGTGTTGATTTTCAAAAAAACTATTCGGCGAGTTATGTGAGCTCGCCATTTGATGGTTCGAGTTTGACTACGACCACATCTGGTTTACAAGCTACCTATACTTCATCGACCCCAACAATTTGTACTATAAGCAATGGCACCACAATTAATATTGTGGGATCTGGAGTGTGTACATTGACTGCCGCCCAAGGTGGTGGCATGAACAACAACATTTTGTGGGCATCTGCGCCTTCGGCTGCGAAATCATTTACCGTTACATCGTTTTTGTATACGGCGACACCATCATATACCCCGTCACAAACATCAACTAATACGCGTACCTATACCAACACACGCACCTATACCAATACGCCAACTTATACGGCCACCGATACGGCTACTTTCACCGTAACCAATACCAATACCTATACGCCGAGCAATACGCGTACGTATACCAAAACACGTACACCGAGTAACACGGCCACTGACACCTACACCGTAACGAATACGTATACGCCGAGCAATACCCGCACCTATACCAAAACGAAAACATCTACCAGCACCCCGAGTAATACGCCAACCGATACCGCAACCTTTACATCGACCAATACCCGTACCAATACCCGTACCAAGACGCCAACTAAAACACCGACGAATACCTATACGGTTACCAACACTCCTACGAATACCGCAACATATACCGATACGCCGACGGATACCGTAACGGAAACAGATACGCCAACCGAAACAGATACCTATACGCCAACCAATACGCGTACGAATACGCCGACATACACGCGAACGAATACGCCCACAGAAACCTATACTGCAAGCAAGACATTTACGGCTACTGCGTTGCAGAATACTTTGCGCAAAGTTGCCGTAGGTAATTCTTTTACACTGGGCTTGTTGCAAAATGACACGCTGGTAACATGGGGAGATAACCGCCATGGCGAGACTTCGATTCCCCCAGCACTCAAAAATATGCGGTTTACCGATATTGCGACGTCAATTGCTACTTCATACGGTCTTGGGGTAGATGGCCGAGTTTATGCGTGGGGAAGCAACAATTATGGCGAACTCAATGTGCCGATTGCTGCCCAAAGCAATGTAACTGCGATTGCCGCAGGTGCTCGATTCGCCATTGCTCTCAAAAAAGATACTACCGTAGTGATGTGGGGGCGGAATGACGCCCGACAACTAAATATACCAGCAAATCTCCGTGATGTAATCGCGGTTGCCGCAGGCGACCGCCATGTGGTGGTGGTAAAGAGCGATGGGAGCGTCGTTGCTTGGGGTGATAATACCTTTGGGCAAGCGACTGTCCCAGCCGGAACAAGTAATGTGGTTGCGGTGGCTGCGGGTGAAAATCACACGTTGGCCCTTATCGATAATGGTACTGTGATCGGCTGGGGGGCCAACGACAAAGAACAAATCAACATTCCGCTTAACTTAACTAATGTCATGCAAATTTCGGCAGGACGACGCTGTTCTGTTGCACTCAAATTCGATGGAAGTGTCGTGGCTTGGGGGAGTAAAGATGGTGGTGTGATCGATATCCCATCCGATATCAATGATGCAATCGTTGTGGCTGTTGCAAATCTCAATACAGTTATTGGGCATGCAGATGGCAGCATTGTCATGTATGGGAATAGTATCTTTAACGCATTGATATCACGGACACCGACGAGTACGTCTAATCCTACCTTGACTGCCTCAGCGACGTTAATCCCTACAGAATCTTTGACTCCATCAAAGACGAAAACCGAAACTCCTACTATTACATTGACTGCGTCGAACGTGCCGACACGTACTAGATAATTGTATACTCGGGCGTTGCCCGCTACACCTATGCGGTGTAGCGGGCTTTTTATGGATATGTACGAGTATATGTGTGAGTAACGGTCTGGTAAATTCGTGTGTCAATCAGGTAGTGAACCAGCGAGGAGGGTGTTTATGGAGGCAGGGCAGTTTAGCTTAGTGTTGGTATTGTTTTATGACATATCAAAAAGTGCAACAGCGGCGAGATGAATGAATAATCAACACCCCCAGCAGTCACTGCGTATATAATCTGCTGGGGGTGTTGATGAACTCCTGGGTGTTAGCGGAAGAGATTGGTCATCCATTGCACCAATGATTGCAGCGAGGATTGTTGCTGATTGGTATTACGCGTACTGCCCGTTGATCCTGCATTGATTGGGTACGGATATGGCGTCGGGGATAGGAGTGGCGTTGCCGTGTTCGTACTTGTTCTGGTTACCGTAGACGTTAAGGTAATTGTTGACGTTTTGGTTGATGTGACGGTCCATGATGATGCTACTCTTGTTTGTGCAAAGTAGGTTGGACTCCTGATTGCCATGATGGTACGAGTGATAAAGAGTGGCGTGCGGGTGGATGTAGCCGTCCGTGTCTGCGTATTGGTTGGCGTTGCGGTTGGGAACGTTGTCGTACTGGCCGTTAACGTCGGTGACGTCGTTCTGGTCGAGGTTGATGTGAGCGTGTTTGTTAGTGTCGGCGTCTTTGATGAGAGTATTTGCATGCTAGGGGTCCACGATACAGGAAGCGGTGTCTTCGTGGACACTCGAGTTGGACTATTGGTAAACGTTCTTGTTGGCGTAAACGTTGTGGTTGCAACACACGCACCGGTGCACGCAGTGGGAATTGCAGTTGCGAGTAGTTGATCGGGTGTAGTGGCATTGTAGATTTGCATGATGGTGTCTGCCGAAACAGCGGAATTATAGATCATTACATCATCGACATAGCCGTTGAATTTGGTTTCTCCCATCATCGGATTCACGCTGTTATACCCGATTTCGACTGGACCAGTAATTTGCGCGGCCGGGGCTACGACGGTGCTGGAGGCTAATTGTCCGTTGACATAAAAACTAATTTTGGCAGGTGATTGGCTGGCATCATAACTACAGGCGAATTGCTGCCAGTTTTGCAATGACGCTACAATGCCGGTGCGGGGTGTGAATTCATATTCCAAAACAGTCTTTCCTAAGGAATCATCGATCCAGGTGCATCTAGCGCTTGGTGTCCCATTGGGGGTGTCACGCAAGCTAATGAACATCCCCGCAGTGGTTCGTTGGCTATTGCTCGGGTCGATATTTGCCCGTGATATGACACTCGCATCCATATTGCGGTACCTGCTGGCTGCCCAAAACGATAGGGTAAAACTAGGTGTAGATGGGAGCGTATTAATCACCATGTGACTATTACACGCAGGGTTGGCGACGGGGATATTTGGATTGCAAAACTGCGCTGCCATGCCATCATGGGGCGCAATGTTGATGCCATCGGAAGTAAAGAATTGCGATACAAAAGCGGGGCACGTACTCATGTCACAGCGGGCATTAAGCTGACTCGGTGCCAAATTGGGGATTTGGGTTTCGAGTTGGAGCTGCAACAATTTGCTTCCGGCACTGATTTGACTCGGTGTGGTCAGGTCGGTAGCCGTGATGACGCGGTTGAGGATTTCGAAATCACTCAATTTACCCGACAACCCTTCCATGGTGTCATAGCGCCGCCCGATGATTACTTTGGCATTGGGATCGGGCGTGAATGGTTGCACGACGGTATCACGGGCGATGATTGCTTGATCGCGCCATAGGGTACGTTCACGGGAAGTGGGATTGTAACTACAGGCATATTGATGCCACTCGGTATCGCTATACCAGGTAGTACTGCGTAAATCGTCTTGGCCAAACCCACAGTAAGGACGATTTTCGCGGTCAAAACCGAAACTTAGATAGCCGCGGACTGTACCTGGAGAGCCGAGGCTCATGAAGACATCGGCACGGTCGACAGCGTCACGTCGCACCCGCACCCGCACACTAAATGGCGTGCTGTTGAGGTTGAGCGAATTTGTGCTACTCAGCTCATCACCACGACTGTCATTGAATTTGAGCACATTTGTACCATCAAAAATGGTGCTGGGGCAGGAATAGGGCGATTCGCAACTGAAATTAACGGCGTTAATGGTGGTGTTATCCATGGTATACCAGCCCACTTGGTCACGGATATCGAATGCGCGGGGTGTCATGGTGGGGATAATCACCGCTGTCGAGGTGGGAATTACCGTCGGTGAGACATTCCCGGGGGTGATACTGGTAACGTAGAGTGCGATGCGGCCGTCATTGGTCGCAAATCCACTGATAAAGTAATTGGGGTTGGCATTAATTGTGTCGAGGGCATTGCTCGTGCCGGCAGGGTAATTTCCCCAGGCAATCGCATCGCCATTCCTGAGCAGTGCCATGCTTTGCTGGTCACCGGCGGTAATAGCAACGACGTCGGAATTGGCCGCAAATGGGGGATCAGCTTGACCGTAATCGTTGGCGTTGGCGCCCCAACTAATGACCCGGCCATCACTCCGCAAGGCTACGATATGAGAGTCACCAGCGGCAATTTCAGTAAGGGTTGTTGCAGTAGTAGGGATATCCAAAATGCCGTCAAGATTGTTGCGTGCCCAGACCCGGACACTGCCATCTCCCATCAAGACAGTAGCAAAATTACTGCCGGCAGCAATATGGCGAATGTTGGGTTGGGGTGGGATGGAGAATTGATTTGACCAAATTCGCCCATCGACGGTGAGAATCATGATATGGGTACCACGTAACGCGATTTCGGCAACATTGTTTTGGAATGCGACCGGGATAATAGTTGTCGTGAGGTCACTCGATACTGACCCATTACAACCCCACACACGCACAGCACGATTGCGGCTGAGGGTCATGCCGTACGTGTTACTCAGCAAGAGTTGATAATTATCGGTGCGGCTTGCGAGGCTGGTGGGGATGACATTGCCATCACTGCAGCGCAATGTCGCCCCAGTTTGTGAGGGGAAACTCACACTGCCATCGAGTGCGAGGACCCCAGTTATGTTGCTGGCAAATGTGAGGCCATTACCAGTAAATGGTGCGATAGTAGATGCCGTGCCATTGGCGATGGTAATCAGATTGGTACGGCTCAGTGCGGGCAATGCAGTAGCAATTTGGGGGATGAGTGGAATCGTGGCGGTGGCCGTGGCCGCCACACTTTCGGCACTGCCAATCGATTGTGACAAGGCCGCACTAAAGTTGAACCCACCGACCACTTGGTAGGGGAATACGAGATTGCTTGGTATTGCAAGTTGGTTGTTGGCGTTAAATCCCCAGCCATTCATCGACCCATTCGCTTGGATGGCCAACATATGATAGACACCGCCACCAATCCGCTGGTAGCTGCCATCTGGTACGTAGCGTTGCTCATACGCATTACTACCAATCACGATAATTTGCCCATTGTCCAACAAAAAGATGGAATTGTCTTGGGTTGCTGCAATATCAACGACATTGGTAAATGTGGTGACGTCAGTTTGGCCGTAATTATTGCGTCCCCAGGCTACCACGGTTTTGTTGCGTAGGAGTGCAACGGTATGCCATCCCGCTGCAGCTATTTTGACCACCCCAGCGATATACGGTGTATTTAATTGCCCGTAGGTATTATCGCCCCAACTCTGGACGGTACCATTGCTTAGCAATGCCACCGAATGGCGCATACCTGCGGCAATTTGTACCACAGAGAGATTCGGAGTTGCAGTAGCGCTTGGTGTTGCGGTGCGAGTGGTAGTATTTGTTCTTGTTGTTGTACTGGTACTTGTCGTTGTACTGGTTCTTGTTGCGGTACTAGTACTGGTTCTTGTCATTGTGCTGGTACTGGTTCGTGTACTTGTATTAGTGCTGGTACTTGTTGTTGTATTTGTACTTGTTGTCGTGGTAGTACTTGTCGCTGTCGCTGGCGGATTCAGATTCGTATCTGATATGACAAACGGGATGTTTGTTTGGCCTGCAACGTTATCACCCCAGGCAAATACACTACCGTTGGCGCGTAACGCCAAGGAATGGAAAGCACCGGCGGCAATCGCCACGACTCGGAGTGGATCATTATTTGTACGACTGACGGTGAGTGCACTGGGAACCGTTGCCTGTCCATAACTGTTATCACCCCAGGCCACCACGACACCATCGGGTTTGAGTGCCACGAGATGGCGATACCCGGCGGCGACTTGGAGTAATTGCGTGGGTGATTTGACGGCATCAGGGATGGTACTGACTGCTGGGTAGTTGCCCCATACACTTAGTACCCCGAGAGCGGTATTGTTTTGGAGATCGCGAATGGATAAATTTGTTGGCGAGGTGGGTGTAGGTGTGCTTACTGCCGCGCTATTGGGCATGATAGCCATCCCGAATGGGTAGCTGGGGTAGCTACTTAGCTGGATGGAGCCGGTGGGTAGGCTACTGGGGACTTGGGCTGATGTATAGGGGTAGGTGATGCGCTGACCAGAGCGTTTGGCGATGGTAAGCCCCCACTGCGCGGTGGTAAGGCTGCGGATGCCGTTCATGCTCGAAATGGTTACACATGGACAAGCATTATCACTTGATTTGGGTGTACTAACGGTGTTGCTGTTGAGCACAAGGGATTGTACTGCTCCCCACAATACCAAATCACCATTACGCCGCAATGCTCCGTAAATTCCGCCATGGGCAAAAATTTGCGTCATATTAACTGATGCGTTAAGTGGTGTCGTGAGTGTGCTATCGCCCCATTGATACACAGCACCGTTGTTGCCAAGAGCCAACGAATTTTTGCCACTCGCTGCCACCGCCACGATGACGCTCCCAGCGGGGATAGGCGATGCCACTTGTTGCCCACTCGTGCCATACACCGCCACCTGACCAGCGGAATTGAGCAGGATGGTGTGATTGTTGCCTGCAGCAATTTGGCTAATGTTGGTGAGCAGACCACCACTCGGTGGGGTGAGTGATGCACTGTCTCCCCACATTACGACGGTGCCGTCGTTTTTGAGTGCCACGCTATGGTATTGCCCGACGGCAATTTGTACGACACCGGTTTTGGCGGCTAGGGGAATGGTAAGTTCACCTTTGATATTGGTTCCCCAGCCATACAGCGTGCCATCTTTGGTAAGTGCCAGGGCATGATGTTCATTGACCGCGACTTGGACAATATCAATGTTATTGAAATTGGGGATTTCATTGAGGTGATATGGGACATTATCAGCCAACGACCCGGCCCACCAAATTAGCTTGCCGCTTTGTCCCGGTAGCGCGCGTTGGGCTGTGGGTAACAAAATTACGGGTGTATTGGTGATGGTACTGGTTGGTGTTTTGGTCGCAGTAGCCGTATTCGTGTTGGTAAGCGTGCGTGTTGGTGTATTGGTATTGGTACTGGTTAGGGTTCTGGTTGCCGTATTCGTCGCTGTTTGGGTTGGTGTGGATGTGTTTGTATTGGTACTAGTTAGGGTTCTGGTCGCCGTATTCGTCGGCGTTAGTGTCGATGTAGCGGTGTTCGTATTGGTACTGGTTTGCGTTATGGTTGCCGTATTCGTTGGCGTCTGTGTCAGAGTTGCGGTATTGGTATTGGTATTGGTGAGTGTACGCGTTGCCGTGTTGGTTGCGGTGGCCGTATTTGTCGCCGTATTTGTATTTGTGGCAGTCGCTGAGCTAGTCATCGTTGCCGTGTTTGTTCTGGTCAATGTTGCGCTATTGGTCAATGTTGCGCTATTGGTTGCTGTATTTGTGCTGGTCAATGTTGCGCTATTGGTTGCCGTATTTGTGCTGGTCAATGTTGCGCTATTGGTTGCCGTCGCAGTATTGGTTGCCGTGTTTGTTCTTGTCGCTGTCGCGCTATTGGTTGATGTTGCAGTACTTGTGGTGGTCGGTGAAGCGGTCACCGGAGTGCTATACCCTGCCTCACGGATCACGACGATGCCCTGTACACCCGCATTCCCGCTCCAAGCGGCAGATGTACCTGGGATTGAGGTGAAACTCCCGCCACCGCCGCCGGCTCCATAACCGACACCATTGTTCCCTGCAGTAGTATCCCCACCATTGCCACCGCCTGATAATGAAATTGGGGCAAGTGCCATTATTGAATTGACATACGCACTGCCACCAGTTCCTGCAGACGTGTTACCACCGAGGTAATTTCGACCATAACCGCCGTATCCTGATGGAGAAGTAACTGAGCTACCTGCTCCTGCAACAGGAGCACCGCCATGATTGTAGTTGGGACAAGAGGCTGCCCCTAAAATATAGTTACAAGGGCTCCCGCCATTACCACCCAATGCGACATTCATGTTCGTCGTTGTTGAAGCTCCATTAGGGGCAGGGCTTGTTTTACTGGTGCCTCCTGCTCCGCCAGCGCCAATCGTAATATCAATGGTACTGCCACTAACCACGTTTATATTTTGACTGTAATAAATTTGACCACCGCTGCCGCCGCCGCCGCCATTATAGCTACCGCCACCACCGCCACCAGCCATGAGGATGTCGATTTTGTTGACATTACTTGGTACAGTCCAGGTACAAGTGGTCGTATTGGTAAATATATAGGTCGCAGTGGCATTTTGTTGGATCGTTGGGGTACAGGCAGTTGTTGGTGTAGATGTTTTGGTCGCCGAACTTGTCATTGTCGCCGTGTTGGTATTGGTTGCCGTCGCCGAACTCGTCATTGTTGCTGTTCTGGTTGTGGTAGGAGATGATGTTACCGGCGTACTATACCCTGCTTCACGGATGATGACGACGCCGGCGGTGCCGGCCAGACCATTACTCGTGCTCGCACCATACCCACCACCACCTGCTCCGCCACCACCACCATTGCCATAGCCAGTGGCGGTAAGGCCTGGTAACGTTTCGGCACCGCCACCGCCGCCTTGACCATACGCGGTGTCAATCCCTTCGATCGCAGTTACATAGCCACCACCGCCTGATCCAGCGCCACCACCGCCTGATCCAGTGCCATACGAACAATGAGGAATGGTATAGTAGGTGCAAAATCCTTGTCCACCAGCGCCACCACCATTATTTGTAACTGCCCCACTCGGGCTTTGTTCACTCGCACCGACGGTCGTGCCTTG
>CANFUF010000112.1 GCA_947450095.1 Roseiflexaceae bacterium | reverse complement strand
CCTTGTATGCCTCGCCACATTAGATGACTCCTTCGTGGGTTAACTGATGACCAAATTGTGAATCAATAATATCGCCGTATACCGCATTGTCACGCAACAAATCGTCGTGACTCCCTTGCCCGATGATTTTGCCGCCATCGAGCAACAAAATCACATCGGCATTGCGTACGGTGCTGATGCGCTGGGCGATGACGAACGAGGTGCGGTTGTGCATCAAATCGTCGAGGGCTTGTTGGATTTTGAATTCTGTTTCGGCATCGACGGCTGATGTGCTGTCGTCGAGGATGAGAATCTTGGGGTCGAGCAATAGTGCCCGGGCAATGGCGATACGCTGGCGTTGTCCACCCGATAAGCCGACGCCCTTTTCACCGACGATGGTGTCATATCCTTGGGGAAGTTCTTGGATGTACGCGTCGGCTTGGGCACGTTGGGCGGCTTCGAGTACTTCGGCGTCACTCGCATCAGGGCGACCATAGGCAATATTGGCGCGAATCGAACCACTAAACAAGGTTGTTTCTTGGAGAACAATCCCAATTTGACTGCGCAAACTATCGAGTGTGACAGTGCGTACATCGTGCCCGTCGACGATGATGGTGCCGCTGGTAGTGTCATAAAAACGTGGAATGAGATTGATGAGTGAACTCTTGCCACTGCCTGTGGTGCCAAGGATGGCCACCGTGGTGCCAGCGGGGATGTCAAACGACACGCCGTCGAGTACTTTGTTGGCAGAGCCAGCGTAGCGCAAGCTGACATTGTCGAAGCGCACATGGCCTTGGACTGCAGGCATGACGATGGCGTTGGGGCTATCTTCGACATCTTGTTTGGTGTCGAGCAACTCAAAAATACGCTCGTTGCTGACACTGGCTCGGGTGATTTGCGCCGAAATCATCCCCAACATGAAGAGTGGTTGGAATAACAACGACAGATAGGTCGTAAAGGCGATAAGCTCACCAACACTAATTTCGCCGCTCATGGTCTTGTAGCCACCGGCCCACAAAATACCGAGCGTCCCCAAATTGTTGATAAGAAAAATGATTGGGAACGAGCTCGCCATCGCCACTACTGATTTGAGATTCATCTCGAGCAGTGATTCGTTTTTGGCGGCAAAGCGCGCTTTTTCGTGAACTTCACGACCAAAGGCTTTCACCAAACGGGCGCCGCTGATGTTTTCTTGTAATACGACATTGAGCAACCCTAATCGCTCTTGGATGACCGAGAACATCGGACGTACCACTTGCATAAAATATCCCAACACCACCATGGAGGGTGGGATAAAGGCCAACGCAATTAAGGTCAATTGCCAGTTCATCGAAAAGAGTGCAAACAGACTACCGATCAAAAGCAACAAGGCGCTAATGAATTGCAACAACGCTGAGGCCACAAACGAACGCACTTGTTCGACGTCGCTGGTCAAACGCGTCATTAACTGCCCTGCTTGGGTGCGGTCGTGGTAGGCAAAGCTGAGTGTTTGAATTTTTTCAAACAATTTGTTGCGCAAATCAAACGCAAATGATTGTGAAACTTTTTCGGACCAATAACTCTGGGAAAACCCAAACAACCCACGGACAATGGCTAATCCTACCAGTAATAACGTGCCTGACAAAATAGGCGCCCATACCCGTGCAGTGATACCGTTGTCGAGTACCGAGCGCAGAATCATTGGACTGACCAGATTGGCCCCAGTGCTCAAAATGAGACTGAGCCATGCACCTGCAAATAATAGCCAATGTGGTTTGAGTAGACTGAGCATGCGGCGGAATAGCTGCATGATGACTCCTTTTGCAATCAAAGTAACCTGAAATAGTCCTTGTTTCTATTGTAATGAAATAATGTGTCTCCTGCCTCAATCGTTTGTATGATTTTCGCTAAAACCCGCGCGTAAGGACATCGTTGCTCCCGCTGATATAGCGCTCCCATAATGACGGTGTGTGTGCCCGAAATGTTTGATTATACCAGCGGTCGTGTGCGAGTTGCGATGGGAAAATCGGCGCATAACAGCGCGTACTAAAGATTCGCAAAAACTCGTTGCGTACCAATGTACGATTTCCAGGGTAGTCTTCGCTAACCCCATCGCCATCACGGTCTACATTATTGGCATCGATTTTGAAGTCATCCAGCGCTGGCCATTGACTGTCAATAATATAATATTCACGTCGCGCCCCACCGTTTTTATCAACAAATTGATCACTATACCCCACCAATACCACTGCGTGTTGCCCAAATACCCGCGTAAATCCTACTTGGCGCGCCGTGTAAATGTCGATGATGCACGGGATTCCCATATTAATTAATTGACATAATACATATTCGCAATCAGTAAAACGCAGATTACCAAAATGACTGCCATAGCCTCGCTTGCGTAATTGCCAAACTTTGAGAGCAGGGATGGTGCCCCCCATATTTGGTTGAAAAAGGGGGCCGGCTTCGCGAATAAACTCTGCTGGGGTATGGATAAATGCTGACGCACGGGTATTGAGGGCATTGGCAAGTGACGTAAAACTACAGGCATTGCGGATTTGGCCGACCACAGGCCATGCGCTACTAGGTGCGTCAAACACGCTATGGACGGAGGGGGGGAATTGGGGCGTCATAGTCACCTCTTTGACAGATGATTGTTTGTTCCATTATACTGCGGGGGCAGTGAAAGCTGTAACAAGTACATAACTGATAAAGTGACCCGCTAGCCCGGATGCTAGGGCGTTAAGGTGGAAGACGGTGAGAGTCCGTCGCTGTGCCGCAACTGTAAGTATCGCTTGCCGATACAAGTCAGGAAACCTGCTTTATCACGTACGTGGATTTGACCTTCTCGCGCGAGGGAGGTGCCATGAAGAACACCCTGTCTACGGACGGTGGTTGCTCGCATTGCCCTTGCATTTCTGCAAGGGTGTTTTTATTTACTTGAAAGGGTATTCCATGAAGTCACTGTTGCGTATCGTATTGTTAAGTATTGGTCTACTGATCAGTTCCTGTGCGACGGCTCCGGCGCAAATGCCGACCACCACGCCCGCTCCCGAAGCCACTATCGCTCCCACTGCAGTACCGACGGTCGTCGCCCCTGCATCCGTTACGGATAGTGCCGGTCGGGTGGTGGCAATCCCTGCTCACGTCACCAAAATAATCTCGTTAGCACCGAGTACCACCGAAATGATTTATGCCCTTGGTAAAGGGAATGCTGTGGTCGCCATCGACATGTATAGTGATTACCCGCCCGAGGTCAGCAAAATCGCCAAAATTTCGAACCCTGATATGACCTACAACTATGAACAAATCGCCGCGCTGGCCCCCGATGTAGTCTTTGCCGCCGGGATAACCAATCCCGACGTGGTGACTGCTATCGAAAAGCTCAAGATTCCGGTGGTAGTCGTGGGTTCGGTAAATACCACCGTCGCCAGCATTAAATCAGACATCACCTTGGTCGGGACGTTGCTTGGTGCCAATGACGAAGCGACTGCGCTCACCACCAAGCTCCAGTCTGATTGGGACACCTTGGTCACCAAAATGGCCAAGGTTAGCACCAAGCCCCGTGTTTTTTGGGAGCTTGATGCCACTGACCCCAGCAAGCCCTATACTATTGGCGCCGGCAGTTTTGTCAATGATCTGCTCGTTGCCGCTGGCGGTGTTAATGTCTTTAGTGATGTACAGAACCCATATCCCCAAGTGAGTGTCGAGCAAGTGGTGGCCGCCGCCCCCGACATCATCATTCTGGCTGATTCGCTATATGGCGTGACGCCCGATATGGTAGCCAAACGGGCAGGCTGGGATACCATTCCTGCCGTCAAAAATAACGGCGTCTTTGCTATCGATGATAATCTGGTCAGCCGACCTGGCCCGCGGATTGTAGCCGGTTTGCAGGCCGTGATTACGATTTTGCATCCCGAGGTCAAGTAACAGATGCAATACGCCGTGTCACAAGTGAATCGATTGCGCCACTGGCGTGGCACGGCGTATTTATTGGCTATCGCCCTCTGTGTCAGCTGTATGCTGACTGCGATTGTGGTGGGGAGCGTAGCTATCCCTATTCACACGGTGATCGTGGTCTTGTGGCATTGGCTTCGTGATATTCCGGAAATCACGATTCCCAATAACCTCGTGACCATCATCGTGACCATCCGTCTTCCGCGGGTCGTGATGGTCACCTGCGCAGGTGCGGCACTCGGCGGGGCTGGCGCCGCCTACCAAGGCTTGTTTCGTAACCCACTGGCCGACCCCTATGTAATCGGGGTGGCATCTGGTGCCGGGTTGGGAGCCATTAGCGCAGTGGCGCTGGGTGGTGCCCTAGCCTTCGCGTGGTACCTGATGCCACTGGGGGCATTTATCGGCGCATTGTTGGTGGTGGGGTTGGTCTATTTGCTGGCGCGCGGTAATGCCCAATACACCAACAACGACCTGATTTTGGCCGGTGTGGCGCTGGCTGCCCTCGCCAATGCCTTGACGACCTACATCATGCTGCATATTGGCCGCCAATTATCGCAATTACTCGGTTTTTTGTTGGGAAGCGCCACGATTGTGGGCTGGGATGCGGTGGGATTGATGGTCGTCAGTGTGATGCTTGGTATGACCATGTTATTGATTGCGGCGCGTGATTTAAATGTACTCTTATTCCCTGAAGAACAAGCCCGTTTCCTCGGGATCAACGTCGCCCGCATCCGTGCCTTGGTCGTAATTGGAGCCACCCTCATGACCGCCACAGCCGTGGCCTTCCACGGGCTGATTGGGTTTGTAGGGATTATCGTGCCGCATTCGGTGCGTTTGTTTGTGGGGGGCGATCATCGCCGCTTGATTCCCTTGTCGGCTTGTTATGGCGCAGTATTTTTACTCCTTGCCGATATGGTTGCCCGCACCATTCAATCCCCCCAAGAAATTCCCGTCGGCATTGTTACCGCCTGTTGTGGCGCACCGTTTTTTCTGTGGCAATTACGCACCACTAAAAAGGCAGCCTAATCATGTTAGTAGACATAAAAAATATTACGTGTAAATATCAACACCACATTGCCCTTGCAGATGTATCACTGGGTGCAAATGCCGGTGAAATCATCGTCTGTATTGGCCCCAATGGCGCTGGCAAAAGCACCTTGATTCGGGCGATTGCCTGCACCATTCCGCTTTATCAAGGGCATATCAATGTCGACAATCACGCAATTACACAATTAACGACTGCCCAACGGGCACAACTCATTGCCGTGGTACCCCAAACCGTAATCATGCCGGTGGGATTTACGGTGCGCGAAGTGGTGGCGATGGCCCGCTACGCCTTTCACCCGTGGTATCAGCGCCATACTGGACACGATGACCAAATCATCAGCTATGCCATGGCACAGGCGGGCGTGGATCACTTTGCCGATATACCAGCCAATCAATTATCGGGTGGCGAGCAACAGCGGGTGGCATTTGCCCGTGCCATCGCCCAACAACCCAAAGTACTTTTGCTCGACGAGACCACCGCCCACCTCGATTTGCACCATCAACATGCAATTATTCGTTGCCTCAAAGAACTCGCACAATGTGGGGTGCTGGTGATTGCCGCCATGCACGACATCAACCTCGCAGCCTCGTTTGCTACCCGCATCTGCGTGCTCCAACAAGGGCATTTGTTGGCCGATGGTGCGCCAGCAACCGTCCTCAATCAATCATTCCTCGAACAGGTGTATCAGACGCCCCTCAAAGTGGTTTCACAAGCCGACCACCCTACTCCCCTTTTTTTGCTTCAGCATTAGGAATACATGTATTGTTCGAGGACATGTCTCGAACATGCAACTACGAAGTCTACATTATCAATTTTCCATCGATCCAGGTTTCAATCACCTGGTGTTGGTCAATGGATACGGCAGGATTGTCATCGATAACCACAAAATCCGCATACAATCCGCGGCGTAAGTCACCATAGCGATGTTCGGCCTGAAGCGAATAGGCTGCGCCGGAGGTGTAGGCGTCGATGGCGGTCTGCCACGAAATAGCTTCGTGCGCATTTATCACATCCCCCCGCCACGTCTGGCGAGTGACGGCGGCGGCGATACCTTTGAGTGGGTGGAAATCAGGGACGACCGGATTATCGCTGCCAAAGGCTAGCACTGCCCCTGCGTCCTGTAACGTTTTCCAGGCATGGGCATAGGGCATGAGCTGGTCGGGGATACGCGCCACATCGCTTTCTTCAAACCACGTAAAAATAGGTTGCACGCCCGCCACAATCCCCAGCTGGGCGCATTGGGCGGCTAACCCCGGCCGCAGGCTTTCGATATGCTCGAGGCGGTGGCGGTGATCATGGCGGGGGTATGTAGCTAGTACCGTTGCGAGGCAACGTATAGCCTGCGCCACCGCTTCGTCGCCAATCACATGGATGGCGATTTGGTAGCCTTGGCAATGCGCTCGGGTGAACGCCGCCGTTAAATCGTGGTCGCTATACAGCGGGTAGCCGCGATTGCCTGGCTCATCCCGAAAATCAGCACTCATCCAGGCACTGCCGCCACCCAATGTGCCATCCCCAAAAAACTTGATAATCGGCGCCTGTTGCCACGCATCTGACGTGATAAGGTGTTGCCCCGCGAGCCAGGCATTGGCTACCGCGCCATAGCCCATATAGGCCACACGCAGACTGAGATTTCCTGTCTGTTTGGCGTGTTGCATCACTTCGAGGTCACCAAGGCCATTGATATGCCCCAGTGCGGCCTCCCCAATCGCCGTAATCCCACGTTTGTGGTATTCGGGCATGGCGCGAGCGATGCCACGTTGCCAGTCGATGGGTGTTTTTTGGACCACTGCCCGCACGAGTGCGACAGCCGATTCTTCGAGGACGCCATTTGGTTCACCGTCCGCATCGCGCCCGATTCGCCCACCGACGGGGTCGAGGGTGTGTGCCGTAATCCCCGCCAATGCCAGTGCCTGACTATTGGCAAGGGCGATGTGATTACAGGCCCGGTGGATGAGCAGCGGATGGTGAGGGAGCATTGCGTCGAGTTCACGGCGGTGGGGGTGGCGTTGTTCGTGGTAACGCCCTTGATCGTGCCCAGCGCCGATAATCCATTGGCCATGGGCGAGGTGCTGGGCCGTATTTGCCAGTGTATGCGCCAATTGGGCAAAGTTGGTGACTTGCCACAACGAAGTGCGTTCGGCATGCTCACGCACATAACTCAACAAATGTTGGTGGCTGTCGACAAACCCCGGCAAGAGAATATGCGCAGGATCGACATGATGGATATGCGTCTTACTCGATGCAAGCGGTGTGATATCAGTGGCATTTCCCACTGCTACGATAATGCCTTGGCGAATGGCAATTCCACCCTGTGCGATATGCCCAGTATGCCGGCTATAGAGCCGCGCCGTGATAATGGTGTCAATCATTGGCAGTTCCTTTTTGATTGCGCTATACTATGCAACCGCGCCGTTGATTTCATCGTCACGGCAGCACAGTGGCACACACACATGGGAGGATGCTATGTCACGCTTACGCAGTATTTCACTTGGGTTAATTGGCCTGACCATACTTATTAGCGCTTGGTTTTACCCGCAACTTCCCGCACACGTACCAAGTCACTGGGATATCAATGGTACTGTTGATGGTTGGCAAACGCCGCTTGAAAGTGCGTTGTTTGTCCCCATTATCTGTGTGGTATTCATGACCATATTGTGGATTGCGGGGCGACTCGACCCCCGTCCCAGCATTGTAGCCGTCGTCGATTGGGTGGTGGTTATCATGCTGATGTTTTTTGTGGGGTTACAGGTCACCATCATGCTGATTGGGACGGGCAATCATATTCCCATGGAACGCATCATCATGATTGGCATGGCTGGCTTGTTTGCCGGCATTGGCTGGGCGATGCGCGACGTCGAACCCAATGGATTTGTCGGTATCCGTACTTTTTGGACCATGACCAGTCCCCAGGTATGGCGCGAAACGCACCTGTTGGCGTATCGCACGATGGTAATCAGCGCACTGATTACCATCGTGGTGGCCTGTTTGCCTATTCCGCCGGCGTGGCTCTTTGTGGGAGGGTTGAGTAGCATCTTGATTGGCGTCTTTTGGCCAATGATTTTTGCCTACCGTCGTTATCACCAACTTACGGACGGAACGTCGCCGTCAAGCCGTTCGTAATCAGCACTGATTTGGCGATTTTGCAGGCCACGGTATAGGCTGGGTCAAACACATTGCCGATATTGTATTCGATGGCTTGACTCATCAGCACAGCCGCCGTGGTTGCATCTGCACCGCATTCAATCAGCATGCGGTGCATTTCGCTGGTGGCGTGTTGCAACGCTTGGTCGAGTGGGCGGGCATTGCCAATTGCATATAAATGCGTAGCGTCTTCGGCACGAGGCCAGCTAATCGCTTGCATTGGTGCGCGGGCAAGTGTGACCGTAACGGCCATGGCTGATTCGACGCCGGTGCCGCCGATTTCACCACACCCTTGGGCCAAATGCCCGTCCCCAATAAAGAACAACGCCCCACTGACCACAACCGGGAAATAAATCGTACAGCCGGTTGTCAAAAAACGATAGTCCATATTGCCACCATACGGTCCAGAGGTTGCGGTCGAAATTGCTTCGCCGCGACTCGGTGCCACCCCAAAACAGCCCACCATCGGCGCATAGGCGATGCTGAGCGATTTGCCATGCGTGCCACGACTGCGGAGCGTATTGGTGGTGGCGTCGTAATCCCAGTATTCTTTGGGAAGTGCGGCGCCTGGGGCAATGGGGAGTTCGCGCACGTATTCGGGGTCAACGACGTTTCCTGCCAAGGTGGGGTAACTCCAGCCATGACTGCGAAGTGGCGTGAGCGCATCAAACGTGACGGCCAGCACGTCACCAGCAGCCACGCCAGCGACCGCAATTGGGCCACTCATGGGATTGCCACGAGGGGTTACTTCGACATCATTGCCATCGATGCCATGGGCATCGACACAGGCAATGGTTACGCTATCACCACTTGCGACAGTCAAAGCGACGGGGTGAGTGCCGATGGTGCGGAAATAGTGGCTGGGGGTAAAGTCGTGGTGCATTAACATTCCTTTAAGCGTTGCAGGTTACATTGACACATTGTACTCTGGGTTTTATACTTATATACATGGACGACGATTATCACTCAGCTCATTTGAATACCTGTTAGCGCACGCACGCCAATGCACGGGATAGACATCCGTATGCAGACGCATGCGGGTGTTTTTATTGCATACCCAGAGGTGTGGCATGCTGTTTATCTCACAACTAATGCATCTGCCGGTCAAAGCCCGTGATGGGGGTGATGTCGGCAAGATTGTCGACATCATGGTGCGGATTGACGACCGCAGCTACCCGCCAATTGGGGGAATTATCGTCGCCGATCGACGCCGTACTTTTTTTATACCGGCATCGCATTTGGCAGAAGTCACACTCAATACCATTCAGCTCAATACCACCCAAATCAATCTCGAGCGCTTTATTCGGCGTGACGGCGAAGTGTTGCTCAACAAAGACGTACTCGACCATCAGATCATCGACATCAATGGGCGTCGGATTGTGCGGGTCAACGACATCCAAATGGCGTTGATTGACCATGATTATTGTGTGGTTGGTGTCGATGTCAGCCCGCAAGCCTTGTTGCGCCGCCTCGCCCCCCGCTCCGCATCCCCACACATTATCGGCCGCCAAGTGATTAGTTGGGCCGACGCCCAATATTTGGCGAGTGCTGCCCCCGTCCAACTCAAAGTTTCCTATAATCGTCTGTCAGAATTGAGTGCCGTCGATTTGGCGCGTATCGTCGATGCCTTGTCGTATCGTGAAAGCGCCGAAATCGTGGCAGCCCTCGATGACGAGACCGCCGCCGAAACCCTCGAAGAAGTCTCTGACGAGCGCTTGGTAGATTTGCTCGAAGGCATGGACCAAGAGCGCGCCGCCGATATTTTGGAGGAAATGACCCCCAATGCGGCTGCCGATTTGCTCGAAGACCTCGATGCCGAAGTGGCCAAGCAAATCCTGGCCCGCATGGAACCCGAAGAAGCCGAGGATGTCAAAGAATTGCTGGCCTACGCCGAAGATTCGGTCGGCCGTAGCATGATGACCGACCTTGTCCTCGCTTTCCCAGATGATACTGTGGCTGAAGTAATCGCTGGTTTGCGGGCTCGCCATGAATTACCCGACCCATTGACGGAAATCTATGTGGTGGAGCACTCAGACCATGATTCACTCCAACACATTGGCTCACCCCTCGTGGGGATTGTCCGCTTGCCCAAATTACTGGTTAGTCATGGCGATGTGCACATGCACGAAATCCTCGAAGAAGTGCCCTCGATTCATGCCAGCGACCCGTCCGAAATCGCTGCGCGGGTGCTTGGCGAATACAATCTCACTGCAGTTCCCGTCATCGACGATGATGGCGCACTGGTCGGCGCGGTCAGTGTCGACGATGCGTTAGCTGAATTGTTGCCCGATATTTGGCACCGCCGTGGTTCACGCAATTTTGGATAGACGCTGGGATTGGTTTTTGTAACACGAGGTGCCTGTATGTCAAAGCCCGACGTTCTTCCTATGCATCGCCGCTTATTGCGCTATTTTCGTCGCTCGTGGTGGCCGTATATTTTGGCAATTGGCCCAGGAATGTTGGCAGCGAGTGCCGGCAATGATGCTGGTGGTATCGCCACCTATGCCTCGGCTGGCGCAGCCTATGGCTATTCGCTCCTGTGGGTGATGGTATTGATTACCGTGGCAGTGGCAATTGTGCAAGAAATGTCCGCCCGCCTTGGTGCAGTCACCGGCAAAGGCTTTGCGGACCTTGTGCGCGAAAACTTCCCAATCCGCATGACCGCCTTTATCATGCTGACCCTCCTTTTGGCCAATACTGGCATTATTGTGTCGGAATTTGTCGGTATTGCCGCCGCTGCCGAATTGTTTGGCGTGAGTCGCTATGTGGCGGTACCGCTTGCAGCCTTTGTGATGTGGTTTGTAATTACCCGGGGGAGTTACGACCGCGTCGAGCAGTTTTTGCTGGTGCTCAGTGCGGTGTTTTTGGCGTATGTAGCGTCTGCGATTATGGTGAAACCTGATCCGCAGGATATTTTATCCGGACTACAACCGGTCTTTCATGGTGAAAGTGCGTACATCAAAATTATCGTAGCGTTGGTGGGTACTACCATTTCGCCCTATATGCAACTCTATGTGCAATCATCAGTGGTTGAAAAAGGGGTCAGCATTGGTGAATTCCGGTATACTCGGGTCGACGTTTTTGTGGGGACGTTGCTCGCAGGAATTGTAGCCACCTGTATTATTATTGCCACTGCGGCCACCCTGCATCCCCAAGGAATTATTATTGATACTGCCGAAGATGCGGCGATGGCCCTTGCCCCCATTGCTGGCAAATACGCCACCGAGCTGTTTGGGGTGGGGTTACTCGGCGCCTCGCTCCTCGCGGCCGGAATTTTACCACTCTCGACGACCTATATGCTCAGCGAGTCGCTGGGATTTGAACGTGGTGTATCCCGGAGCTGGCAAGAAGCCCCCGTATTTATGGGTGTTTTTACCGTGCTGATTGCCTTTGGCGCCGTAATTGCCCTTATCCCGGGATTGCCCCTGATTAGCGTGCTGGTAGGCGTCTATGTTATCAATGGCTTGCTGTTACCGATTGAATTGCTTGCCATTGTCTCACTGATTAATAACCGTGAAATCATGGGTAACTATGTCAACGGCCGCTTTCATAATATTTTGGTATGGACGATTGTCGCAGCCGTCAGCGTATTGTCTCTGGTCTATATTGGCTGGCAGTTATTTGAGTGGGTTATTCCGGTAAAGTGATTTTTTTATAAAACACTCCCGTGCATCTTATGATGCACGGGAGTGTTTGTGTCGAACGATTATTTTTGAAACACCGATTTGTCCACAAACAACGCTTCGGGTTCGACCATGTCAGCACAACGAGGGCCGGTGTCGCTCCAGTCGGGCATGCTTTGGAGTGTCACTTGGGGCGTAATTGTCATGTCGTGATCGACAACGATTTGGCAGGCCAGCCGGTATTGCCCCAAAAATTCGCGATCTTTGAGTTTGGTGTGTTCTGATTCGGTCATCGTGGAGGGTTCACCAGCGTGGAATTCAACCCGGCACGAGGTGCACTTGGATTGACCACCACAGCGATGCCCAATCGATACGCCTGCATCTTCGATGGCATTCACGAGCCGGGTGCCGGCAGCAACCGTAACTTGTTGGTTGGTTGGCAAAATGGTAATAGTCGGCATTAGACTTCCTT
>CANFUF010000111.1 GCA_947450095.1 Roseiflexaceae bacterium | reverse complement strand
GTGTGAAGGCGGAAGGAGGAAGTGAAGTCGGCAGTATAAAGTGCCCAAGCCCCAACGGGGCGGTATTTTAAAGCACAGGGCAACGCCTTTTGACGTAGGAAGTGTGAAGGCGGAAGGAGGAAGTGAAGTATAAAGTGCCCAAGCCCCAACGGGGCGGTATTTTATAGCACAGGGCAACGCCCTTGCGTATGGTGGTCGCCATTCATCGAGAGCCCGCGCAATCACCCGTATCTCTGCGTCCTCTGCGTGCCCTGTGCGAGAATCGAGAATCCTCCGTACCCTCTCATTCCGCGCCGGTATCAATCACCAACGACGCGCCACGGATGGCCACCCGTTGTGTCAACGTCCCCGTTTGCGTGTCAAGCTCGTACAATCCCTCATCATCGGGTTGCTCGCGCCAGTAATTGGCCAGTATGATGTGACCGTCGATGGCGGCGATGTCCGAAATATGGTTCCAGGTGGCGTAATCGTATTCCCAATGCGTGGTTTGCCAAGTGGTTAAATCCGTTTTGTAGATGAAAATTTTGGTCATGTCGAGTTGTTTTTGAGCCGGCCAAGTGTTGTGCAGGGTATAGAGCGTGTTGCCCACAATCACCCCTTGCTGTGGGGCACGTGCCACCGGCGGCATGGGGCTGAATTGTGTGTCGCCGGCATGGAAGGTGTAGATGTCGGCAAAAGGCAGGTGTGCTGACTCCGAATAATCGCTAATCGTGTTGAGGATGTAGACGGTGTCGCCCTGCACAATCGCTTCGGCGATGCCGATTAAGGCCTGATTGGGGATGAGCCGTTTTTGGGCGAGGGTGCTGGCATCGAGGACTTGGAGTTCGGGTGGGCTGTCGGCGGGAGCGCTATGACTGCCGCCTTGGATTACCACTTCATCGCCAATCAAAAAACTATTATCAAAAAACATATCGCCCCATTGGGTGGTGAGTTCGCGTTGGGCGAGTACTTTGCCATCACTCATTCGGATGCGCATGGCGACGGCCACGAATCCGCGATCTTGGCACAACACAATCAATGAATCGTGGTAGCGGTGGATAGCGCGGGGCTCCATACAGGTGATGTAGTCGGTTTGGTGGGCGAGGTCGTAGCTGATTTTTGAGACGATGTATTTGTCGTTATCGATATCTCCTGAGAAACTCAGCCACACATTTTTTCCATCAACAATCCCACTTGGAATATCAGTGGCAACAAATGTACGATTACCAATGACTTGCAAATTTGTGCGATCAACGAGTGCCATATGCGTGTTTTGACTGCCTGGGATTCCATCAAGCCCCGCTACCACATACAACGGTTGTGACGGCATATATGTGGGTGCCATTTGCAACGCACTACAACTACACAACACGAACAGGCTGAGGAGAATTAACCAACGCATAACCATGCTCCTTGTGTGCGTTCACCCACCATGCAGTGATGGGTGAACGTCGCTAATCAATGCATTAATTGTTCCATCCTGCTGCGACACGAAAAAGTTTGCTTGTGAGCCCTACTTCATCAGGAGCGACGGCATTGGCACTGACATAATTCCCCACGGTGGTGCCGTACATCAGGCGCAGCCATGCGGCATACATGGGGTCATTACTATCAACGTCGATGCCAAGCATGAGATAAAACTTCCAGACCAGTTGCGAGCAATAGAGGGCTTTGTCGGTGTATTTGTTGGCGAGGTTGTAGTTGTAGGGCGTTTGTCCTTTGTAGCCATATTTGTTGATGAGTTGCTCAAATACGGCAGCGATGCGGTACACGTCAATGGCACTGCGATGTATGCCGACATAGAGATTTGTTCGGCTCCATGTGTTGATGTTTTTAAATTGAACGCCGCCTTCACTCGTTGATTCATAGACTTCGTTATATTTTTGGTTGCGTTTGCCGTAATAGATCCCTGAATGTTCATACATAAAGGCCCAAAACTGGCAGAGCGGTACGACCACCCAAAGTTTGCACCCCAGCACGCCGGTACGGCGCAAGAGCACATCCCCTTTTTTGAGGCGTAGGTAGGTATCCATATTCATTTTGTTACTGAGTTTTTGGTCATTAGTGATTTTTTGGGCTAATTCGCTGGCATAAATCCAATCTGAAATGGTGATTTGGGAATTAAAGGTGCGGGTGGCAAGGTTTTTCTTGGCTTGGAGTCGTTCGAACTCGGGGGTGAGGGCAGCAATGTCTGCGGGTGTTTGTGCCGAAAAAAGCGCTAGCGCCACTTGTTCATAATCGTGGCTCGCCAAAGCCTTGGCCGCTGCTGGCGAAATGTCGTCGTCGGATTCGTCGTTGGGGGCGGCGTAGCTGGGGGTGACGGTGCTCAATAGCCCCAGCAAAATCGTGGCGATGATGATGCGGTACCACATGGTCTGCTCCTTGGTGAAAAACGGATCTGAACGTATTTTCATCATTGAGCATTACTGGAGCATTACCAAGTCGTTTGAAAACATCCCCCAAATGACGTAGGAAGTATGAAGTCGGAAGGAGGAAGTAAAGTATGAAGTGCCCAAGCCCCAACGGGGCGGTATTTTAAAGCACAGGGCAACGCCTTTTGACGTAGGAAGTGTGAAGGCGGAAGGAGGAAGTGAAGTCGGCAGTATAAAGTGCCCAAGCCCCAACGGGGCGGTATTTTAAAGCACAGGGCAACGCCCTTGCGTATGTTCGGCGCCATTGCTGAACGTACCGCAGGGTGGGGCGTGTTAAAATAACCACAGGAGTTTTTTGCAAAAGAGGTAACCTCGTGGACCAAATCGTCGATGCAGTTCGTGGGATGCGTGACATCTTGCCCGAAGATTGGGCGCGCCAACAACACATTGCCCACCAAATCGGGCAATTACTCGCCCTGCATGGCTATCAGGCCATCGATTTGCCCATCCTCGAGCATCGCGATTTGTATATGCGCAAATTGGGCGAAGAACTCGTCGGCAAAATCTATGAATTCCCCTTCAATGGCCGTGATTTGGCGCTGCGTCCCGAATGGACGGCTTCGGTGTTACGCACCTTTATCGCCAATAAATTCGCCGATCACCCCTTACCGTTGCGGCTCTGCTATACCGGTCCCGTCTTTCGCTATGAGCGCCCACAGCGCGGTACTTGGCGCCAATTCACCCAACTAGGGGTCGAAATGATTGGCGCACCCTCACCCCGTGGCGATGCCGAAGTACTCGGTTTGGCCTGTGCTGGCTTGGCGCAAGTGGGCATCGATGATTACCACGTCAATCTGGGCCATATCGGCATCATTCGCAGTCTGCTGGGCTCGTTGGGGCTGAGCGAACGCACCCGTAGCGTGCTGACCTGGAGCCTCGAGCGCATGCGCACGCGTGGTGTCGATGCCGTGCGTGATGCCTTGCTCCGCGAAATGGACGGCGAGAGCCAAGGCTTCGACACGGCGATTTTGGCGGGGCTCGACGATGCCCAAGCCGAAGAACTATTGCTCCACACCTTGCGCTCGATTGGCGTCAACCTACAGTTTGGTACCCGCCCCCCCGAAGAAATCGTGCGGCGCTTGGTGCGCACCATGCGTACCAGCGACCAACATGCTACGGTCGAACGGGCGATTACTTTTTTGGCGGAACTCAGCGCCATCCGCGCTACTCCCCACATCGCCATCAATGCCTTGATTGAGCTGATTACCCGCTATGATTTGCCCGACCCCGGTGTGGCGCAGTTGCAAGATTTGATTAAATTACTGCCGTTGCATGGGGTCGATAGCGACCGCGTCACCCTCGACTTTGGGTTGGGACGAGGGTTGCACTACTACACCGGCATGATGTTCGAAATCGACAACCCCAGCGGCCTGCAACTGTGTGGCGGCGGACGCTACGACGAGCTGGTGACCGCCTTGGGGGGCAAGCAATCTACCCCCGCCGTCGGCTTTGCCTATGGCCTCGAGCGGGTGGTGTTGGCGGCTCCCGACCTGCAACCACCCAAATCTCAAGGGGTGATGGTCATCCCCCAAGAGGCCGACGCCTATACCTACGCCCTGCATATTGCCCACGGCATGCGGGCGTTGGGGGTGGTGGCAGTGTGCGAAATGCGCGAGCGAAGCTTGTTCCAACAGCTACGTGATGCCCAAAAACGCAACCTGGTGCCGATTGTGGTGAGTCATGACGACGAAGCCGCTGGCATGGTGCAATGGCGTGAGCAAGGCGAAATCGTGCGCATGACGATGCTTGAAGCCTATCAACGGCTGTCGGTGGTGTTATGAAATTTGCAATTCTTGGTGCCGGTGGGGTGGGTGCCTATCTGGGCGCGCGCTTGAGTCGGGCGGGGCACCCAGTGGCCTTGATCGCCCGTGGTGCGCATGCCCACGCCATGCAGACTAACGGCGTGACGGTGCAAACTGGCACGGATTCGTGGCAGGCGCGCCCCGCTTGGATTGGTGAAGACCCGGCAGTGGTGGGTGTGGCCGATGTGGTGATTGTGGCCGCCAAAAACTATGACTTGGCCGCGGTGTTAACCCAAGCAGCCCCACTTGTCGGGCCGCGGACACAGTTTTTGACCCTGCAAAACGGCATCCAGGCTTATACCCAAGTCGCTGCCCAATACGGCGCCGAACGCACCTTGGCGGGGTTGATTTATTGCGAGCTGAGTGTCGAAGCCCCCGGGGTAATCCGCAGTGGTATCGAGCCGGCGCGGCTCAGTTATGGTCCGCTGGCGCCGCTCACTGCGTCGCCGGTGGCATTAGCCCTCGCCCAAGCCTGTAACGACGCCGGCATTCAGACCACGGTGGTGGCCGATGGGCGCACGGCGGTCTGGAGCAAGGCGATATTTGTGGCGGCCATGAGTGCCGTCAATACGGTGAGTGGCGCGGCGATGGGGCCGCTGTTGGCTGACCCCGAAGCGGTGGAGCTGTTGACGGCAGCCCTGCGCGAAACCCAACAAGTGGCTGAAGCCGATGGCATTACCTTTGCCGAAGATCCCGTTGCCCGCGCCTTGGCTATTGCCCGGGCCATGCCAGCGACGGCTCGTTCGTCGATGGCACGGGACTTGGCCCTCGGTCGCCCCCTCGAGGCCGATGCCTTGAGTGGCGCGATTGTGGCCAAAGGCCGCGAACTAGGTGTACCGACTCCGATTAATCAAGCGTTGTATGCCTTGTTGCGCTTGCGCATGCAATCACGTGAGGAATAAACCAATGACACAACTCAAGTGGGGCCATTACACCGATTTGCATCCCGATACCCTGGCCCAGATTATGACCGCCACCCCGATTGCCATTTTGCCGTGGGGCGCCCTCGAATGGCATGGCTCGCATTTGCCACTAGGGATGGATGGAATCGCCGCCCAATATGTGGCTGAGCAGGTGGTGCAGCGCACCGGTGGCGTGTTGTTGCCGATGACGTGGTGGCCGATGACGACGTTGCCCCATCGCTTTTCGCTGGCCGTTAAAACCGCCACCTTTGTGGCCATGGTCAATGATATGCTTGACAGTCTGGCGGGGGCTGGATTCCATACCGTCATTCTCGTGAGTGGCCATTATGCCCAAGGTCACGAAATTGAGTTGATGAAAATAGCCCTGGCCATGTATGAAAAAAGTGGCTTACAGGTGTTGACCTTGCCGCCTGCGGCAGTAGTCAACGAAGACTACCTCGATCATGCCGGGCGCTGGGAAACAGCCCAGACCCTGGCGTTGCGCCCCGATTTGGTGCGCCTCGACCAGCTCGGCGATGCCCCGCTCCACCCCCGTGAGTGGGCGGTGCTGGGCGAAGACCCCCGGCTCGCCACCGCCCACGACGGCCAACAAGTGCTCGATGGCGCCGTTGATGGTATCGTGGCGTGGGTGGCCCAGATGCAACAACCGGGCGGTATGGCTGCTCTGCATGCCTGGTATCACGGCCGGATTGCTGGCTATGCCGGCTATGCCGATAGTTTTTTCAAAACGTCGTGGGAACAAGCCTTGACTGATTGGTGGCGCCAACGTACTGGCGTCGAAGGGGAATAACCGATGCCGCTACGTTTTGCCATTCCCTCCAAAGGGAGCTTGTACGACGGGACGATGAGTTTTTTTGACAGTTGTGGCTTACGTATCGTCCGCCCCAATCCGCGCCGCTATACGGCGGCGATTGCGGCTTTGCCTGGGGTCGAGGTATTGCTCCACCGCCCGGCAGATATTGTTGAAAAAGTAGCCGACGGCGAAATTGAAATCGGTGTCAGCGGCCTCGATTTGGTCGAAGAATTACGTGGTGACCGCGAAGATTTGTTGGTCATCCACGATGATTTGGGCTATGGCCGCTGTGAATTGGTGGTGGCCGTCCCCGAAGCCTGGATCGATGTACGCTCGTGGCGTGATTTGGCTGATTTGGCCGCCGAATTACATGCCTCGGGGCGGACGTTGCGCATCGCCACTAAATATGCCGCCTTGATACGGCGTTTTTGTCAAAGCCATGGGATTAATTCATTCCGGATTATTGATTCCCAAGGCGCCACCGAAGCCGCACCTGGCCTCGGTTATGCTGATATCATCGCGGATATCACCGAAACTGGCACGACATTGCGCGACAACCAGCTTAAAATCGTCGGTGGCCCCATCCTCAAATCACAAGCCTGCATCATCGCCTCGCGGCGGGTGTTGCGCCAATCACCCGAAGCGATGGACACTATCCAGACCATCCTCGAAATGGTCGAAGCGCGCCGCCGAGCCCGGGCGGTGGTACAGATTACCGCCAATATTGCGGGCACATCGGTGGCCGATGTGGGGCAACGCATCGTGGCTCGCCCTGAGTTTGCTGGTGCCCAAGGCCCGACCATCGCGCCGGTATGGCCCCGCGAAAACGGCGTTGATGGCATTTATATGGTGACGATGGTCATCCCCCAAGAGCAGGTGTTGGCTACGGTCCGCCATTTGCGGGCCCTCGGTGGTGATGCGATTGCGGTGATGCCGGCGCATTATTACTTTACGGCCCAGAGTGAGACATTTGCGCGGATTGTCCAAGAACTAGCCTAATCGTACCCCTACCCCAAGGAGGATTTGATGCCGATTCCGATATATACCGACCTGGCTGCAGCCCAAGCCAGTGTGCTCAAACGGGTGCCCTTCGACGAAGTCGAAGTCACCGAGGCGCTGCTCGACAATATTGCGGCGCGGGTAGGTGAGCGCTTAACGCCCGCCCAAGTCGTGGAGCGGATTGTCAATGATGTGCGTCAGCGTGGCGACATTGCCGTGGCTGACTGGAGCCTGCGCCTCGATGGCCATGTGCCAGCGCAGTGGCTCGTACCGCCCGAACGAATTTTGGCGGCCTGGCAGGCCCAACCACCCGAATTGCAACAGGCGTTGCAATTGGCAGCTGACCAGATTCGTAATTTTCATAGTAAACAACATCATCAATCGTGGATGGATGTCACCAGCGAAGGCACCATGGGGCAGCTGGTGGTGCCGATGGAGCGAGTGGGGATTTATGTGCCGGGTGGCAGTGCCCCCTTGCCGTCCACGTTGCTGATGGCGGCCATCCCGGCCCGGGTAGCGGGTGTGGCCCAAATCGTGGTCTGCTCGCCGGTACAACGGGCCAGTGGCGAAATCGCCGACATCGTGTTGGCGGCGGCGCATGTGGCCGGCGTCGACCAGGTGTTGCGCATCGGTGGTGCCCAAGCCATCGCCGCCATGGCCTTTGGCACGGAGCAAGTCGCTCGCGTCGACAAAATCGCCGGCCCGGGGAATTTGTTTGTGGTGTTGGCCAAACGCATGGTCTATGGCGCCGTCGGTATCGAAAGCTTGCCGGGTCCCACTGAAACCTTGGTGATTGCCGATGCCAACGCCAATCCGGCCTATGTGGCGGCAGATCTGCTGGCCCAAGCCGAGCACGTTCAAGCCGCGGCGATTTTGGTGACCACAGAGTTGACTATGGCGCAGGCTGTCAAAGCCGAGCTCGCCCGCCAATTGGCGGCGTTGCCCGACAATAGCGGGGCGGCCGAGACGTTGATGTTGCGCAGTGGCATCGTGGTGGTCCCCGATTTGACCACGGCGTTTGCGGTGGCCAATGCCTATGCCCCCGAGCATTTGTGTTTGCTCATCGACCACGCCTGGGATTATCTGGGCTGGGTGCGCAATGCCGGTGGTGTGTTTATTGGCGAGCAATCGTTTGAAGTGCTGGGTGACTATATCGCTGGCCCGTCGCATATCATGCCGACGGGTGGCACGGCGCGCTATGCGGCACCGGTGAATGTCGACGATTTCCGCAAAATCATTTCGGTGATTGGACTCAATCAGCATGCGCTGCAACGGATCGGACCAGCGGCAGCGTTACTGGCAGATGCCGAAGGGCTACATGCCCATGCTGCCGCCGTGCGCATTCGCCTCGCAGAGTAGTTTTTTTTAACAGAAATAATATGGAGGAAGTCATGGCAGGATATGTGATTAATTTTGTGTTGTTGTTTGTGCGTATTTTTTCGTATGCCATCATTGGGCGGGTAATTATGTCGTGGATTGATCAACCAGGTGCGATGCGGATTACCGTGATTTTGCGTGAAATTACTGAACCAGTGTTGGGACCATTGCGCCGTATCTTGCCCAACATGGGTGGTCTCGACTTTACGCCCATCGTGGCGATGTTGTTATTGCAGGCCCTCGAAAGCCTGATTGTTTCGGCAGTAGGACGGTAATCATGGCCGAATTGCAGTTGAGCCGCGTCCAAATTGCGGTGGCGTTGGCAGGCGTCGGTACGTTGGCGGTCGAAATGGTGGCGCCGCGTTTGTTGGCGCCGGCCTTCGGCACGTCGCAGCCGATTTGGGCGGCCGTGATTGGCATGACGTTGTTGTATTTGGCGATTGGGTATCATTTGGGCGGGCGCTGGGCCGATGCTGGCGGCGCCGATGATGCCGATCTGCTGGCGCGCGTGATTTGGTATGCCGGATTGGCGACGGCGCTGATTGCGCCGATTGCACCGCCAGTGATTTCGTTTGCGCGGGTGGCCTTGCAACAACTGGCCGTGGGGGGATTTATTGGTGCCCTCGCAGCCGCCTTGGTGTTGTTTGCGGCGCCGGTGATTTTGCTGGCGTCGGTGTCGCCGTTGGCGGCGCGCTTGGCGCTTCTGCAAACCGACACCGCCGTGGTGGGAAGTTTGTTGGGGCGCTTGTCGGCCTTGGCGACGGTAGGGTCGCTGGCGGGGACGTTTTTGACCAGCTTGTGGCTCATCCCCCAATTTGGTTCGACGCGGACGTTGCTCATCATTGCCGCCGGCTTGATTGTGCTCGCGGCCTGGTTGACGCGGCGCTGGCGGCGGTTGTTGGGCTTGTTGCTGGTGGCCAGCTTGTTGGCGTGGCGGATGATTGCCGGCCCGCCCAGTTTGGCGGCGGGGTGTAGCAATTGTCAGGTGATTTCGACCATTGAATCGGCCAACAACATCATCCAAGTGGCCGAGCGGGTCGATGCCACTGCAGGCCCGCAAACCTTGCTGTTGCTCAACGAAGGCTTGGCCGTGCATTCGGTGTATAACCAGCGTTACGCCCAGAGTGGTGATGCCCGTGATTTATTGACGGGCGGCGGACCGTGGGACTATTTTGCGGTGGCGCCCTATGTGTTGCCTGACCACCAACCTGCCCAAGTGCGCCGGATGGCGCTACTGGGGTCGGGAGCGGGCACGGCGGCTGAGCAGTTTTTGGCGATATATGGGCCTGATGCAGTGGTCGATGCCGTCGAAATCGACCAGCAAATCGTCGATGTGGCCCGCACGTCGTTTGGCATGCGGGATAGCGCAGTGGCTGGGGGGAATCCCAATTACCACGTGCATGTAGCCGATGGCCGCACCTGGTTGGCATCCCAAACGGGGCAATACGACGTGATTGGGGTCGACGCCTATCACCAACCGTATATTCCCTTTCACCTCACGACCGTCGAGTTTTTTCGCATGGTGCGTGACCATCTCGCTCCTAATGGGGTGGTGGTGTTGAATGCGGGCCTCGGTGCCGATGGTGACACCCGCTTGGCGCTGGCGTTGGCGACGACAATGCGCGAAGTATTCCCCAATCTATTTGTGCTCGAAACAGCCCAATTCGGCAATTGGATGCTGGTTGGTTCGATGCAACACATCGGCGACGGGGCGGCCAATTTTGCGGCCAATTATCAGCAAATCGAACAGCCGGCGTTACGCACCACGATGGCGCAGGTGCAGGGCTTCCCATTCCTCAGCAACCAACGGGGCGATGTGGTGTTGTACGACGACCATGCGCCGGTCGAGCGTTTGGTTGACGAAATGATTTTTGGGGCGGTTACCAAGTAAGCGATTGTTTTTTATGCCAGAAAGATAGGCAGATCGATGCTCATCAAGGCCTTTATTGAGGTGTTGTTGCCGATTGTGGTGGTGGTGGGTATCGGGTATTTGCTCAAGCGGTTTCTGCCGATTGATACGCGTTCGTTGAATCGTATCAGCATGTATGCCTTGAGCCCGGCCTTGATTTTTATTACGATTGTCAAAATCCAAATCCCCGGCACTGAAGTCTTGCGCATTTCGCTGACCTCTGTGGCGGCCTGTTTGGGGTCGGGGCTGGTGGCCTATCTCATCGCCCGCTGGCTCAAATTGTCGGGCAGTACCGGTGCCGGGTTGTTGCTGGTGACGATGTTTATGAATTCGGGCAATTATGGCTTGCCGACGGCCCGCTTTGCCTTTGGCCAGCCGGGCTTCGAACGGGCTCTGTTGTTTTTTATTGCCCAAGCCATCATGGCTCAGACCTTGACGATTGCCATCGCCCAAGCCGGCAAAAGCGACTGGAAGGCGGGTCTGCGCCAAGTATTGCGCATGCCTCCTATTTATGCGGTTGCGACTGGCTTGTTGCTGCGGGCGTTGGGGGTGCAGTTTGATACGCCCAATGCACTAGGGTCGGTGTTGCACGGTATAGACCTAGTGTCACAGGCCACCTTGCCGTTGTTGTTGATGTTGTTGGGGATGCAACTTGCCCAAGAAACCGTCATCGAAGATTATCGTTTGACCTCGATTGCAGTGGTGATTCGCTTGCTGGTATCGCCGCTGATTGCCTATGGGGCGGCGCGTTGGTTGCAACTCGATCCACTCGCCACCAAGGTCGTGGTCATTCAAGCCAGTATGCCCACCGCAGTCAACATGGTGCTTTATTCACTCGAATTCGATGCCCGTCCCAAATTTGTGGCGGGCGTGGTGGTGGTCACCACTGTGTTGAGTGTGCTGACCTTGACCGGGTTATTGACGTTTATGGGTGTGGGCGGTTAGTCGGAGTGCGTCGCCTCGTGCCAAATCGCCTGCATCAGGGGTTGGCTGGCGAGTAGTTCGTCGAGGCGGCCAATCGCCACTACCTGCCCTGCATCGACCAATACGATTTGGTCGGCCTGTTGCAGTAACGCCGGGCGGTGCGAGACCGCTACAATCGTGCCACTGCCGTAGCGCCGGATCGCCTGCCAGAGCTGGGCTTCGGTGCTGACATCGACGGCACTACTGATATCGTCCAGCACCAGGATTTGGGCGTTGCGGAGCAAGGCTCGCGCCAGCGCTACCCGCTGACGTTGCCCACCCGACAAGCGCACTCCCCGTGGTCCCACCACCGTCGCGCGCCCGTCGGGGAGCTGGGCAATGTCGACGTCGAGGGCACAATCACGGATTACGTCGTCGAGGTGCTGCGAATCGGCGCCCAGCAAAATATTGTGCGCCAGCGTATCACTCACCAAAAAAGGAATCTGGGTGGTGGCGACAATGTCAGGGGCACCGAGTTTTGTGATTGGTTGATTGTTCCAAAACACCTCGCCCGCGTGCGGTGCCAACAACCCGCTCACGAGGTTGAGTAGGGTGCTTTTGCCACTGCCGACGCGCCCGGTGATGACGGTCAGGGTGCCTCGGTGAATCGTCAGCGACACGCCAGCGATGCCTGCGCTAGCGCCATAGCGATAGCCGACCTGGTCGAGGCGCAGCTGGTGGAGTGGCGGTAACTGCATCGCAACGGGTGACGTCTGTGGTGCTTGTTGCCACCAGCGCCATGAGCGGATCAGGTTGAGTGGTGCTTCGGGCATAAATGCCGCCAAGCGCCCAATCGAGACGGTTTGTTGGGCATAATCACCCAAAAATGTGGCGATGACGTTGGGCAGCCAGACGATGACACTGAGTCCACTGATGAGCAACAACAAATCCCCTATGCCAATCGTGCCCCGCATCACCGCCGCCCCACCATACCAATAGACGGCCACGCTACAGCCTGCCACGCCCAAGCCCACCAAGGCTTCTTGGGCTTGGTGGAGCATCACGCCCCGCACGCCGACCTGTTGGCGTTGGCGGGTGATGTCGGACAGGCGTTGCATGGCGGCAGGGGCACTGTTGCGCAAAATCAAGGTCTGCGCCCCGGCAATAATGCTCCCCAGCATGCTGGTGTATTGATCTTCGAGGGCGCCGGCGGCATAGCGATAGCGCAGATAATAAGGCCAAATCAGATAGGCTACCACCCCCAGCAACAGCAAGGGAACCGCACACAGCAACGTCAGCCGGC
>CANFUF010000110.1 GCA_947450095.1 Roseiflexaceae bacterium | reverse complement strand
TGCCACCCATGGGAAGGGGGCAAATCCCACCATGAATGCCGTCTGCATCCGCGGCCAGACACTCGCCAAATCAGGGTTGATTAAACCGGCATGGCCTTGACCGACATTCACAAAAAACGACTGATAAATGGGAATAAGCAATAGTCCAGCCCCCAGCACCGGCAGGGTACGGAGCCACCAGGCCCGGGTAAAGCGATCAGATTCACATATCCGCAACAAGCCATACCACACCGCCGCCACCATCGCTTCACCGATGTGGGTCAACGCCACTCCTGCCAACAAGCAGGCAGCAAGATAGGCGCCCCGTTGATCCCGGCGCACCACCGCATAGGCAATCACCACCGTAAAAACGTGAGCGGTGATTTGTTGCATGAACGACCACCACAATACCGCCGACGAAATAGGCAAACTCAGCACTAATAGACCCGAAAAAAGTGCCAGTAATGGCGTCACACCACTCCGGCGTAACAACGCCCACACCGCCAGACCCAAGCCGGTTTCGCACAACACGATAATCAAATGCATGGCGAGGTGGTAGCCCAGCAGGCTGCCCACCCCATCGGCCAACCGATAATACAACGGCAAAATCAACGACTGCCGGCGTCCGAATTCGTAGGGGTGCGCCGCCATCGTCCAACTGCCGTCGCGGAACAAAAAAACCCGGCGCAAATGGATGAGATAATCGTGCCCCGAAAACGTCGGATAGGTGATGCCAATCAGGCGCAGGCTCAATACCACGACCCAGCCCCGCACCAACGCCAGCGGCGCAAACCGGCGCACCAGCCACGCCCCCACCGGCACCAACACCGCAATCCCCGCCCATGCCGGGAACCATTGGCCGAGATTCACCATGTCACTCAACATCATCACCAGCAACACCACCGGCCCATAGATGAGGGCGCCCAGCCAGGCCCAGCGCGCACCCACAATCAGCCTCCCCAACCAGGCACCGACCACACACAGCCACGCAACCACGCCCCACCACTGCGGTGCCGGCCAGGCCCATGGCTGAGCTAGCACGGCAATCTGGCGCATCCGAACCCCCAACGCCCGTTCGTCGCCAGCAAGTTGGATGACGGGGGTGGTGAGCGTCAACGTCTGACTGCCCCGCATGTCGGTATGGGGCAACAACAACCACACCACTCGCGTCGATTGCGCCACCGGTACCACTACGTGCATCTGTCCGGCTTGAATGGCCGTGCTGACGGGGCGAGCAGAGTCTGCGAAAATCAACTGCACTTGTGGCATTTGCTGCCACGCGCTGTTGGCGATGGTGATGGCGGCAGTACCTGCCGTCCAGCGCGAATACACACCATCACTGGCTTTTTCTGGTGCATAAAAATCGGTCAGCAACACGGCAGCCCGGGGGGCAGCCACCGCCACCACCACACCGGGCTGGGCCCGCCAGCCTAATCCCGCCAGGGTGGAGAGGCTACTCAACAGCACCACCATCACGCCAATGCCAAATTGTGCCCACAAATTACGGATGCGTTCCCCCATCGGCATATCCTGTCATTTCAAGGTAGCCATTCCCGTGGATTGGCTGATTGGTGCGTTGACCCGTGACCGCCACCGCCCCTTCCCAATAGCGCACCGTTACCGGTAATTCTTGATCAGCCAGCACCGGCTTCACCGTCACATCCAGCCCCATCCGCGCAATCGCAAGTTGCCAGCTGGCCGGGTAAATTGCACCAGTATGCGGGCTCGTCCATTGTCCCACCGGTTGCAACACAATATCAGCACTTGTCAACGGCGTAATCTTGCCATCGGCATCGCGCCACGAGCCACCGCTATAGGGGTCGATAGTGCCATCACGGCGGCGCAAGTGGTAGAGCATCACATCGCTACCGTCGTCCAAATGCACGGCAAACCAATCCCAGCCCACTTGATCGGCTGCCAACGCACTCGTACTCCACTCACGGTCCATCCAACTCGTGCCCGTCACCTGATAGGCCTGACCGGCGATGGTCAGCGTGCCCGTCGTCGCCATCCGTGGTACCGAATAATAATACGACGCATTGCCCACTCCTGCAGATTTTTGGCTCAGGCCAGCATTGCCTTGCAACACCGGCGGCATGCTATTGTCCAACTGCAAATCGAGCGCCACTGCCCCTTGGCTGGCACGCAGTTGCAGTTTGCGCGCATCGGGGGTGGTACTTACCACCTGCCAATCATCGAGCCAGACCTTGAATGGCTGAGCTTGGGCACCGGCTAGGCCTAACGCATCACGGTCAAATCGTTCGTATGCAAAAAACTGCTGATCGGCGACAGCGGTGACGGCCAAATGCGCCATATATGCCGTCGCCCCACGCCACGCCGATTGTGTCGCTCCGCTGACAGTCGGGGTGGGCGCACGTAATGCCGACCGAAAAATCGTAAACTGATAGCCAAACTCACGGCCACTTGCATCACGCAGATTGCCGGTATAGTACCACCATTCCACGGCATACCCTTCGTGCGGGCCATGATCGGCGGGGAAGGTGAATTGGCGCGGTTTGTCGGCCCGCAAAAAACCCGTCATGTCAGTGCGATTGAGGCTTTCGGCCAACGTCAATTGGGTCTGGAGTGGGGCAGCAGTCTGGGCACCACAGGCCACACACAGCCACACACAACTCAGCCATATCCACCACGATTTCATCGCTGTATCCTTTTATTCTTCGCGTAATGCTAACGCCGGTGCGACCCGGGCGATGCGCCAGGCCGGCACAATCCCCGCCAACAAGGCAGCCACAATCGCAGTGACCAAGGCGTTGAGATAAATATGCGGCTCAAAGGCAAATTGCAACGTCCAACCAAACGAAATCCGATTAATCACAAAAATCAGGGCCCAGGCCATGGCCGTCCCCACCGGCAACGCCACCAGGCCAGCCACCAACCCCATCAAGCCCGTTTCGCTCAATACCAGTTGCCACAGCTGACGCGGGTCGAGCCCGATAGCCCGTAACATCCCAAATTCACGTACCCGCTCGAGTTGCATGGCGGTCAGCGCCGCAAAAATTCCTACAAAAGCCACAATCGTCGCCAGCAGTTGCAACACGTTGGTGATGGCAAAGGTACGGTCCAGGATGGCCACCGACGATTCACGCAAGGTGCGGTTCGAGCGCACCAACAAGGCCGTGGTGGGGAATTGGTTACGGATAGTAGTCACCATCGCCTCACTATCGGCATCTGCCGGCAGATAGACCCCCAGCGACGAAATATGCGTGTCATCAAAAAAGTGCTGGTAGCGCTCGATGGGCTGCATAATCACACCTAGCTCGGTGCCATAATCATAAAACACCCCGGCGATTGGCATCGCCACATCACCCCGATCGGTACGCATGGTGAAGGTATCACCCACATGCAGGTGGCGACGTAGCGCCAACGGCTCCGAGATGATAATCGCATCACGATTAAATGCCGGCCAAATCTGGGTGGGATCGCCTTCGGCCCACAAAAAGGCCGCATGGTCGGCTTCGGTCACGTCGAGGGCAATCTGCAACACCGGCGTGGTGTCGGTGGGGAGCATGGTACTGCGGTAGCGGCGCACGCGCGCGATACCCGGCAAGGCGGCGACTTTTTCGTACACCCCCGCCGGCAACGGCGTATCGAGGCGGTTGGCAGTAATCGCCGGCGCCGACACAAACACGTCGGCCCGAATGGTGGTGGTCAACCAATCAACCACCGTCAACCGGAAACTGGCCACCATCAGCCCTACCGCAATCGTCACCGCCACCGCAATCATCAAGGCAGCCACAGCCACGGCGGTGCGACTCAGCGACGTCACCACGTCACGCACCGCCATACCCGCAATCAAGCCAAACAAGCGCACCGCCAGCGGGCGAATCAGCGCCATCACGGCCACGGTGGCGATAGGGGTGACCATGGCCGCCCCCAGTGTCAACGCCAACAAACCGACATAGCTCGCCAAAATAAACGGAATTTGCCACATCACCACCCCGCCAAACAGCATCAGCACCAGCCCCAACCAGCCCAAAATCGGCACTAGCCGGCGGGTTTGTTCTTCATACGAAGAGCGGCGCAACACGGTGCGCGGAGGGGTGCGGGCTGCTTCCCAGGTGGGGATGGCCAGCGCCACCAACGACGCCAGCACCCCCAGTACCACCCCTTTGAGTAATGGCCAAAAGGTCAAGGTGATGGTGTTGACCGTCACTACAAAATAAATGTCGTTGATGGTACGAGCCACCAAACCCAACAACAGTTGGGCCAGACCGATGCCCAACCCAATCCCCAACGCCGTCCCCAGCACGGCGATGACGCTGCCTTCGACCAACATCAAGCGGGCGATTTCGCCTTGCGACACACCCAAACAGCGCAACGTCCCCAGCAGTGGTCGGCGTTGTACCACCGCAAAGGTCATGGTGTTGTAGATCAAAAACATCCCCACCACCAACGCCAACAGACTCAAGGCATTGAGATTTATCTCAAACGAGGCCGTCATCTCAGTGGTGCTTTGGGCGCGTTGGCTGGGGGTGGTCAGCCGCACGCCAGGAGGGAGCACGGTGGCGAGCTGGGTACGTACCGCTACCCCGTGGGCATCGGTAGGGATAATCAGGTCGATACGGTCGAGCTGACCAAATTTCCCCAACCAATGTTGGGCCACCCCGATATCGGTAATCAGCAAATCGTCGAGGGCCCGCTGGGTGGCAGCATCGCCGGTTTCGAGTAAACCCACCAACACCATCGGTTGGCGGGCTCCGGCAATCGTAACCACAAAGGGTTGGCCAAGCGTCGCCCCCAATGCCGTCGCCGTAGCCCGACTCATCAGCACCGCATCGGGTTGGGTCAATAATTGGGATAGTCCGCTTCCCAGTCCACCACTAGGAGTCAATTCGGGGCGGAAGGGGGCTTCACTCAGCGGGTCAATGCCAAGGATCTGCAACGTGTGCGTGGGGGTGGTGACACTGGTGGCATAGCCTTCCACCACCGGCGCACTTTCACGCAGGCCGACATCGACACGAATGCGCCGAAACACCTCTTCGGGGATGCCATTAGGACCACCCGTCAGCTGGTCGGTAGCCCGGCCGGTGACGGTCGCAGTGGACAGCAAAAACGCCCGGCGGGCACTTTCGTTGGCGATGTCGATGGCAATTACCACCGCCACGCCCATCGCCACCCCTACAATCGCCAACAATGCTTGCCACGGACGGCGCAACGGCCAGCGCAAGGTACTCAACCACAATACGCGCATCATAATTGGGCACCTGTGGTGTCATCGACCAAATGCCCGGCTTGGATGCGCACCACCCGGTCGGCGCTGGCCGCCACTTCACGGCTGTGGGTCACCATCAGCAAGGCCCGGCCGGCAGCGCCGGTGAGATGCGTCAATAACTGCAAAATCTGTTCGCCGGTGTCACTATCGAGGTTGCCTGTCGGTTCGTCTGCCAGCACCAACAATGGATCGTGGACGAGGGCCCGCGCCACCGCCACTCGTTGTTGTTCGCCACCCGACAAGCGGTCGGGGGCGGTGCTCGCCCGGTCGGCCAAACCTACTTGGTCGAGCATCTGCATGGCGCGGGTATGGGCGGTGACACCCATCACACCGTTGAGCTCAAGGGGCAACAACACGTTTTCGAGGACGGTCAAGGTCGGCACTAAATTAAAAAACTGAAAGACAAAGCCCACATGTTTACGGCGAAACTGCGTGCGGGCTGCTTCGCTGAGCTGATTGATATCGCTACCGCCGATGATGACATCACCTGCATTGGCGTAATCGATACCGCTGATTATGTTGAGTAATGAGCTTTTGCCTGAACCACTTTTGCCCACCAAGGCGACCCGTTCACCGGCCTGAATGTGCATATCGACGCCATGGAGCACTTGGCGGCGGGTTGGGCCTTCGTCGTACCATTTTTCGACATTTCGCAATTCGACAATCATCGTCATTTATCGTTCCTGTTCACTTTTTTACCCTGGTTATAGCATACCATACTGATTGCGAAATGTTTCACGATGGTGGGTAAACCACGAAACGACGTAAACGGAGAGACGCGGTATGCTGCGTCTCTCCGTATTATTTCCGACGTTACTTCACACTTCCAACGTTACTTCCGACTTCCGACGTCACGCTTCCTACTTCGTTTGAGGCATGCCTCACCCCTACTAGCGCAAGCGCACCCCTGCCGGTGGCACAACGCCGGGGCCATACATCACGTAGTTGTACCAAGGCGCATAGCTGGTGAGAAAATTATCGTTATGCAGGACATTGCCATCTGCGCTATTGACCGTACGCACATAACTGACCTTCATGCCGCCACGCCCAATCACCAATTGCCGCGTCGAGCCACGCATCATGGTAGGATCATATTGCCATACAGGCGTACCTGGTTTGGTAACACTACTAATAAATGGGCCATCATAGTGCACTGTGCGACCATCTGGTACACCCCAGAATTCCACCGTAAACCGCATATGTTCGGGTTCGTTGTGGACAACCAACAACAACGGATTGGCTGAATCATTGACAAATCGGAAATCGACCGTGGGTTCAAGTACCGTCGCATCAAAGCCCAAAATATCTTCGTACGTCGTCACCACATACGTATGTGGTACTCGTAGCGTAATCCCAAAACCACCATTGCTTGCAGACCGAAATACCGTGGTTGAAACTTGACACAAACCGCCACCAATTATTTTGCTTAATTGTCCGTTGATAATGCCATAGCCCTCGACAAAGTCAGTATCCGCAAAATTACTACTTTTCAAAAACGAAAACTCCGCCCCAGCCGGTACAATCGTCCCATCGATCATCGCACCTGCCCGGGCAATATTGGTTTGTTTAGCAACCCCCGCACCTTTGTACGACGTTGTGGCAGTTGCCACACGTTGTAACCCTGGCATTGGTGTGGTATACGGGGCCAAACTCGGTGATTCATACAACAACGCTTTGCCCAAATCACCAATGGTCACGGTGACTTGGTTATGCGAAATATGCGCTTCGAGACGCACCCGCTCAAAATATTGCACCCGCACTGAATCGCCATTAATATCTTGGAAAAAATCTTCTGACAATGGATAGCCAAAAATACTCAAGCCCCCGTTTTTTTGCCAGAAATCACGAAAACTATTGCTAATAGAATGCCCTGTCTGCGCAAAATAGAGGCTATCAGTTCCCGGATTCGCAATCCCTGCAAACGGTGGCAATGCGCGGTCTTCGGCACTCAATTGATCGACAAAATGCGCCCCGATACGGGTCAACAATACTTCACTCGTGGCATCATGCCCTACCGGTACCTCAAAACGAGCCCGCTCGAAATATTGCACCCGCAAACCGCCATCAGAAATAATCGGAGTCAACGGCAACCCAAAAATCGCCGTGCCCCCTTTTTCTTCATAATAGTGACGAAAGGTGCCATGCAAATATTGCCCAGTTTCACTATAGTACAACACACCTACACTTGGTTGATTCACATCAACGGCAGCATAGATTTGCGGGATATAACGTGGATCTGCAACCGCTCCGGTTAAACAGATTAGTGTCATCATCAAAATCGCGAGCCGCTTCATGGAATCCTCCGCACGCATGCATCAACTATATGGCCAAGATTCTTTATTCCAACGCCCCAAAATACTACAAACCACATACCTAATAAACACGTTTCCATCATACCAATCAACCTCTGCGAATCCTACCAAAGAGATTACACCACCCTTACAGATGCAACGGAAATTGAAAAGTTGTATTTTTTTAACAAAATAATCAGTACCCACACTGTCGAACTGTCATCACGTCAATCGACAATCCGCCATATAAAAATGGAATCAACATCCTGCTACGGATACTGTATAATTCAGCCATACTCACCATAGCCGTAAGGAAATAATAATGCGCAAACCACTCATCGGGATTGCTGGGTCACATGCCTACACCAGCACCTGGTCACCGCCGCAAGTGGGCGCGCGGCGCTCGTACATCGATGCCATCATCGCTGCTGGCGGCGTACCGCTGTTGTTGCCACCCGTCGATGCCAGCAATCATGATTTACTCGACGCCTATTACGATCACATCGACGGGTTGTTGTTGCCCGGTGGTGGCGACATCGATCCGGTGTTGTATGGCGCCGAAAAGCACCCCAAAACTGACAATATCGACGACTTGCGCGACTATAGCGAGCTCTATTTGGCGCGCAAAGCCACCGCCAACGGCAAACCGATTCTGGGGATTTGTCGGGGCTTGCAAGTGCTCAATGTAGCGTTGGGTGGCACGCTCATCCAAGACCTGCCCGACGAAGTGGGTGGTCCATTGGTCCACAACGAATCAGCGCTCAAAGAAGACTGGCTCCACATGGCGCACCCCTTGACGCTCAGTCCCGATTCGAGTCTGGCTGACATGTTGGGCACTACCACCATTGCCGTCAATTCGCTCCACCACCAAGCGTTGGGCGAAGTAGGCCAAGGCTTGCGGGCAGTGGCGTGGTCCGAAGATGGCGTGATTGAAGCGGTCGAGGGGACTGGACCCAACTTCATTGTGGCGGTCCAATGCCACCCCGAGACGCTACGGGGCGCAGCAGACCCACGCTGGCAACAAATGTTTAACCGCTTTGTGCAGCGCTGTGTGAACTTTGCCACGGCCTAATCCGCACCCCCGGGGAGCCCATCATGTCGGCAGAGGGGACGGCAACCGAACCTTCGTTGGGGAGCCAATTCACCGGTGCCGGAGCAATTTTTTTCATAAAAAAGGAAGACACAATCATGACTAAACGACCAGTCATCGGCATCCCCTGTACGCAATCACGTGACGAATGGGGCGGCTTGGCCCTCGGCAATTCAGAGACCTATCTGCGCGCCATCGAAGCCGCCGGCGGCACGCCATTGCTGTTGCCGTTGTCTGACGAAACCGGCGTCTTGGCCGGGTTGTATGAAATAATCGACGGGTTGTTGTTGGCCGGGGGGGTCGACATCCACCCCGACGCCTACAATCACCCACCCCACGAGAATCTGGGCAGCAACAATCTGCTCCAAGATAGCAGTGAGCTCTATCTAACGCGCCGGGCCATTGCCGATGGCAAGCCCATTCTGGGGATTTGTCGCGGTCACCAGATGCTCAACGTGGCAGCGGGAGGGACGTTGTACCAAGATATCCCCGCCGAGATCCCGGGTGCACTCAACCATTCGTTTTCGGCTGATGCCAAAGATGGCTCGGTACTGGCCCACGACATCCAAGTGGACGAAGAAAGCTGGTTGGCCGAGACGCTGGGACAAACCATCATCAAAACCAACAGCATGCACCACCAGTCGGTGCGTGACGTGGCCCCCAACATGCGCATCGTCGGCAAAAGTAGCGACGGCGTGGTCGAGGTGATCGAATCGACCAACGAACACTTTGCGGTGGGGATTCAGTCGCACCCCGAAGAATTGTGGAACACGACTGAACCACGATGGGCCCGCTTGTTTGCGACATATGTCCAAGAAGTGGCCAAAACCGTCAAATAACCAGTCAAAACACCCCCGTCACGTGTATGCGTGGCGGGGGTGTTTGCGTGATGTGGACGGGTTATTTGGCTAATTGGGTCAAAATCGGGGTCAGTTCTTCGGCGGTCAAGCCCCCTTCAAAGCGGGCGGTGATGATTCCATTGCCATCGATGAGGAAGAGCCACGGTTCGGATTGGAGCCCCCAGGCGAAATAGGCGTCAGAGACGCCAGTTTTGCGCTCAGTATTGGTCAAATTGCGGCCGTCAGTCATGGCTTTCTGGAAGACGGCGTTTTGTTGGCTAAACGAATCGCCAAAGGGGAAGCGATAAATCTCGCTATGAATAAAGGTGATTTTGTCGCCAAAAGTGCCATGCAACTGACTAAATACCTTGAGGCTGGGACCACACACGGCGGTACGACAAAACCCGGGGGTGGCAAAGAGCAATGCGATGGGTTTGGCTTGCGTGAGGGCGGCACTGAGGCTGACTTGGTAGAGGCTCAAATCGGGATCGGTCATCGACACGAGGTGACTGACATCGGGGGTATCACTGACGGTGAGGGTGTCGGCTGCAATGGCCTTGTCGCCTACTTTGGGAGCAATAGCACGTTCGCTGACGGGGAGTTGTAGTTTGGTAGTGCTGGGTTTGGTCATGCCAGTGAGTTGGACATTGATTTCGACGCCCCAATTGCCGGCACTCGGAAAGCTAAAGTTGGCGACATAGACGGCGGCGGGCAGGCCTTTGCCATAGTAGGTAGCGGTGGCGTCACCGACGGCGGTCTTGCTGTCGACATCGAGATTGAAAAAGCGTAGTGTAACGGCGGCTTGGGGATCGTTGACGGGCGAGCCAGCTTTGATGATGCCAATCGGCAGGCGATTGGGGCCAACGACCGCCTCGGTAAAGGCAAATACGGGGGTAATGGTAGCGTCGCTCGCTGGCGTCGCAGCGGTGCCGCCACAGGCACTAATGGTGAATAGTAATAGCAACCAAACGATGATGCGTTGTTTCATGATTGTCCAATAATCGTAAAAATGACCGTTAGGGCAATTATACTGCAATCACCCGTGCATGGCATGGCGGCGACGTGGGAATGGTGATTGATTACGTACAACGATACCGATACCGCACATTTTGTTGTTCGTGGTATAATTCGAGGCAGTAAGCAATCAGACATTGATTGTACACAAGGAGAATGCGCCATGGAGATTACGCACAAGCGCATGAATCGCGCCGATTTGCTGACCATTAGCGGGCGGCTCGATGCGATGCACGCACCAGAGCTCAAACAAAAAATCGAAGAACTGTTTGCAGAGGGACGCTACCGTATCGTCCTTGATTTGAGTGAACTCGAATACGTCGCCAGCCCCGGCTTGCGCGTATTGATTGAGTCCCGCAAAAAGGCCCGTGACTGGAAGTTGACCGACCTCGAAGGTGGCGACATCCGCTTAGCCGGATTACCCGACCGCATTCGTGAAGTCTTTGACTTGACGGGATTCACGTCGTTGTTCGAGATTTTCCCCAATGCCACCGAGGCCGTAGGATCGTTTTAGTACGAGGGTCAGAGGATTATGCCAAGCGCTTCATTGACGGTTCCTGCTCAACTTGACTCACTCGCCGTGATTAGCGAATTTGTAAATTCTGCGACGCACCGCGCCCAAATGAGTGAACGCGAAGCGTGGCAAGTCCAATTAGCCGTTGATGAAGCCGCCACCAACATTATTCAGCACGCCTATGCCGAGGTCGCCACGGGAGTGATTCAACTCAAGTGGCTAATCGAGGCGGGTGAGCTACAAATCACGTTGGTGGACAATGGTCGACCCTTTGATCCCACCCAAGTCCCGGCACCCGACATCCACTCACCATTCGAAGATCGCCAAGCCGGTGGCTTGGGGATTTATTTGATGCACAAATTGATGGACACGGTGGCGTTTGATTTCGATGACGCCGCAAATACGTTAGTGTTGTGCAAGCGCTTTGCCGAACCCAATGCCGTCGCGGTACAACGATTTGCCATCGACGGGCGCCTCGATGCCCGCAGTACGGCCACCGCACTCGCACCGGTCAATACGGCACTAGCAGCCGGGGCTCGGACGATCCTTATCGACCTGCAACAAGTGACGTTTTTGAGTAGTAGTGGTTTGCGGGCGTTGTTGTTGGTACGGCGCGAAATCAACGAACGGCACGGTGCGCTGGTCTTGTGTGGGTTACAACCTCAAGTCGAAGAAGTATTTGCCATGACGGGTTTTTCCCAAGTCTTTGAAATTTTCCGCACCGCAGGCGACGCCTTGGCACACATCGAGTCGCGCGATAGTGCGTAATTCCCCCCCGTATTTTCAAATGGCATTTGTACAAACGGTTAGGCGAGGCTGGTAATGAAGCGTGAGCACTGGCTCATCGTTTACAGCATCGGTGTCGGCTTGGTAGGGTGGGTCTTGTTGGCCTGGCAATTTACGCCACCAGCCATTCCCCTCTGGCATGTCGCAGTGTTCATCCTAACCACACTCTTAATTGAGAGTGTGGGTTTTCGTGTGCCACCTGCCGACCCCCACACCCTCGCCGGTGTAGCCATCTTGAGCGTCACCCTAGCCGTTGGTCCTAGTACCGGTGCATTAGTTGTCGCCATCAACGCCTTCCTGATCGGCATGGTGTTACCGTTTGTCGACCACCGCCCGGCGACTTTTTATAGCGTGGTAGTACGACCGTGGACGCGGGCGGGAGTGCGGGTGTTGGCCGTCTATACCGGCTTCTGGCTGGCCAGTCATATCGCCGGACCAGTGGGTATCGCGCTACAAATCGCCAGTTACCCCGCGTGTATCATGCTCAACCGCTGGGCGCGCATCGGAATCGACCATGGCGCTGCAGCGGTGCGCAAATGGTGGCAATCGGTGGTGGTATCGGTGTTGATTGCCGAAGTCATCCCGCTGCCACTGGCCATACTCGGCGCCCACATCTACACCCACTTGGGGATTGTGGATTTTATTTTGGGTGGATTCGCGGTGCTAGGGGCCAGTGCCGTGATGCGCCAAGTGAC
>CANFUF010000109.1 GCA_947450095.1 Roseiflexaceae bacterium | reverse complement strand
CTCAATTCGCCATCCAACCCCACCGGCGCTGTCTATTCGGCCGACGATTTGGCAGCCATCGCCGCCGTGATTCGTCAGCACCCTCAGATTGTGGTGATGAGTGACGAAATCTACGATGCCATCATCTATACCGAATACGCCCGCTGGCTCCAAGTGGCGCCCGATTTGGCACCCCAAACGCTGGTGATCAACGGTGCCTCCAAGGCCTTTGCCATGACCGGGTGGCGGATGGGCTTTGTGGCGGGGCCACAAGCCATCATCGATGCCATCAAGGGTATCCAGAGCCATTCGACGTCACACACGTCATCAATCACCCAAGCGGCCGTATTGCCGGCCTATGATGGCACGGTCGACATGGGCGCCGAGGTGGCACGCATGGTGGCGGCCTTCCGCGAACGGCGTGATTTGATTGGTGAATTGCTGACGTCGATTCCGGGTGTATCATTGAATATGCCCGATGGCGCATTTTATGTGTTCCCCGACATCAGTGGCTTGCTGGGTAAGCCGTTGGCCTGTGGCGTAACCTGCCACAACGACGAAGAATTTGCGGCGGCCATGCTCGACCACGCCCATATCGGCGTAGTAGGCGGATCGGCCTTTGGCGCACCTGGATTTATCCGCATGTCGTATGCCACCAGCAACGCCTTGATTCGCGAAGGGATGGCACGGTTTGCCAAGGCTGTCATCGGCTAAGAATGACGTATGCGGCGCTGGGGTATCCCAACGCCGCGCAAGCAAAGAAGGTCTGCCATGTTGTATGAATTACGCACCTATTGGGCCAACCCCGGCAAAGAAGAATCGATGCATCGGCGCTTTGCAGTCCACACCGACCACTTGTTTCGCAAACATGGCATGACGGTGGTGGCTTACTGGATTCCCGAAGGTGGGCGCGAATTGCACGGCGACTTGGTTTATTTGTTGGCACATGTGTCGCAAGCAACCTACGACGCCTCATGGGCTGGCTTCCGCAACGACCCCGTTTGGCAAAAAGCCAAGGCCGACAGCGAAGTGGATGGCGTGTTGGTTGAAAAGCTCGACAGCGTGCTGTTGCGCTCTACCGTCTACTCGCCACTGAAGTAATCGACCGCAATACTTATTCACGTCTGGCGCGGCACTGTTTTTCACAAAAAAGAAAGTGAGCGGTCATGCATGTCTTGATTATCGGGGGCACGGGCAACATTAGTCGGGCCATCGTGCAGGTGTTGCTCCGTGAGGGCCACAAAGTCACCATCTACAACCGTGGCCAACGCGTTGATGGGCCGCCTAGTGATGTCGAAGTGCTGTTGGGCGATCGCCGTGATCGGGCGGCCTTTGAAGCGTTGCTCCAAACGCGCTCGTTTGATGTGGCCATCGACATGATTTCGTTTACGGCCGACGACGCCGCCTCGACCCTGCGGGCTGTGCCCAATGTGGGTCAACTCATCCAGACTTCGACGGTAATGACCTATGGTCCGCCATTCACCTCACTCTACCAAGGTACCGACGCCCCCTTGAACGGCCGTCATGACGGTGGTTATGGGGCAGGTAAAGTGGCCGCCGATGAATTGTTGTTGGGCCAGAGTGCCACCGGCGTGCCGGTGACGATTGTCAAGCCGTCGTTCACCTTTGGCCCTGGGCATCCGCTCTTCCGCCAGGTCGATTGGAGCATGCGCTGGCTCGACCGCCTGCAAAAAGGCAAACCGATTATCGAAGCTGCCGAAGGCCTCAACTACTTCCAGTTTTTGCCGTCGGCCGATGCCGCCGAAGCCTATGTGGCACTCTGTGGTCTGAGCGCTGCCCACGGCAAAGTGGTGCATGTGGTCAACCCACACGCCACCACCTGGCACGAATGGCACGGGATTGCGGCCCAGGTGCTGGGCGTGCCCCTCGAAACCGTGTCGGTGCCGTGGGATGTGCTGGTGGCCGCCGATGCCAAGCGCTATAGCGCACTGACCACCTGCCTCGGTCACAATCAAGTGTTTTCGGCCGATTCGTTGTTGGCCCTCGTGCCCGATTGGCAGCCACGCGTGCCTCTGCTCCAGGCTGTGACCGAAACCATTGAATGGTTGCAACGCCATAATCAAATCGAAGACTGCGAGAGCGACCCCCTCGAAGATCGCATCATCGCCGCCATGCGCCAAATCAAAGGTACGTTCGCCTAAATCGCCGTTGTCTGCTCATCACGAAAGCCTGACCGCACTGCGGCCAGGCTTTCGTTGGGTTGGACTGCGCTACCGTTTAGACTGCAGTCTGCCCGAGGACTGTGTCGAGCAGTTGGTAGCGGGGGCGATGGCTGTCGGGGACAACCTGCGATTGGGTATCAATCCGCAACAGTTGCGCTGTCTCACCGGCCTGCACGGGTGGCCAGGTGGGGATGCCGGCGCCGTTGGGGTCACCATGTGTGACGAAGTTGACATAAATCTGTTGCATTTGGTGTGACACGGCCACGTCGGCGTCGCCCCAGGCATAGACGGTGTTGGTGTCGAGATTGCCCATAAAGTATTCGATGTCGGCTGAATGCACGGCTCCTACCGCCATGGGTGGGGGCGGTGGCGCTGGCGTGCTGGATTCTTCGGCGCGAATGACGCCACCGGCCAGCCCGCTGACGGCATCGCCAAACTCGGGGCGCATGCGAGGGCGGGGGTGGGCGTATAGGTAGCGGTAGGTGGGATTGGTGCGGGCATGCAGCTCGGCCCACTTCCAGGTGCTATAGCCGATAAACAAATCGCTCGACAGATCTGTCGCCGCAATAATCACCTCGGCATCGCTACTAGCGGCGTAGTGCTGGAGCAGATGGGGCGCTTGGTCACCAAATTGGGCCTGTACGGCGTCCTGATAGTTGGCCACGGTAGGCGGGTGCTCGTGGAGCAAAAACTGGTAGGGCACTTCGGTGGAGTTCCAGCCGATGAGCAAGGGTACCCGGGCATGGGCGCCGCTGGCATAGAGCTCCCACGGTGATTTGGGCAAAAAATAGCCGTCAATAGTGCCAAAGAAGTGTTGCGGTTGGTATTTTTTGGTCACTTCGAGCAAGGTGTGTGCGGATAATTTGCGCAAATCTGCAAGTGTCGTGGCGCCAGCATCAGACGCAATGGAAACTCCGTTTTTTTCGGCGTCGGCGAGGGTCAACGCCGGCATTGCTCCCAGCAACGAGCCGCTGGAGGCGATGGCGCCGGCAATCAACATGTTGGCAATGGGTGAAATGAGTTGGGCGCTGACCGAAATCGACCCTGCCGATTCGCCGGCGATGGTGATACGGCTGGGGTCACCGCCAAAGGCGGCAATTTCACGCTGCACCCAACCCAACGCCGCGGCTTGGTCGAGGTAGCCGTAATTGCCTGACGCCCCGTACCCACTGGTGCGGCTCAATTCGGGATGGGCAAAAAAACCAAACACCGACAGGCGATAATTGACCGTCACCACCACCAGCCCTTGTTGGGCCAGGCTGGCGCCGTCATAGCGTGGCTCCGCGCTATCACCGGCCACATTGCCCCCGCCATAAAAGTAAACCAGCACGGGCAAGGGCGTGGCGGCGGGTGTGGCTGGCGCCCATACATTCAGGTAAAGGCAATCTTCGCTCATGTCAGGTGAGCGGAAGTTCATGTCGCCAAACAAGGCCAGTTGCATCGGTCGCGGTCCAAACTGGGTGGCCAGGCGGATGCCCTGCCAAGACTCGACTGGCTGTGGTTCGCGCCAGCGCAAGGCCCCCACCGGCGGCGCCGCAAAGGGGATGCCTTTGAAGCTATGGGCGCCCGTACGCGTATCAATGCCTCCTTCGAGGACGCCGTGGCTGGTCTGGACGCGGGGGTTGGTGGTCATGAGTTCCTCTTTTCTTGAAAAAACACTTCCGTGCCGGGTGAAGTGCCATGATAATAGGTGCCTTCGACTGCACCGCACGGCCATGGTGCGTGGATCGCACCATGACCGCCAAATCAGTCCGTGGCGGCTTGGACTGCCGCCGGGGCGTGGCGACTCGCATAAAAAATATACAGTCCGCTGGCGATAGTCACTCCAGCCCCCACCCAGGTATTGAGGGAGGGGAATTCGTGCCACAACACGAATCCCCACAGCACATTAATCGGCAGGGTGCTGTATTCAAATGGCGCCACCACCGAGGCTGGTGCCATACTGTAGGCGCGGGCATTGAGATACATGCCCCCCGCCCATACAAACCCTAACCCCGACATAATCAGCCAATCTGTCAACGATGGCGTCACCCAGGCGCGCAACAAAAAGACAAAACTGGGGTGGGCATGGGGAGCTTCGCCAATCGCCAGCACAATTGGCGTCAACACTGCGGTGGCGACGAGGTAAACGAGCGAGCTGTAATAGGCCATGGTGGCGCTACTGTCGGTGGCTTGGAGTTTGCGGGTCAGGATGACGGCGACGGCATAAAAAAAGACCGACACAATGATAAACAGCGTGCCGATATTGAATGTTCCCATGCCGGGGTGTACCACCAGGAGTGTCCCCACAAAGCCAATGAGTAGCGCTAGCCAGCTGCGGATGCGCACTTTTTCGGCCAAAAAAAGCACCGACAACAGGGTAATCATCAGCGGCCCCGAAAAGCGAATGGCGGCCACATCGCCTAGGGGCAAGGCGGCCAGACCCATGAAGTGCGTCGTATACGACAAAAAATAAGCGCCACCGCGGACATATTGGAGTGTGTGGCGCGTCGTGGTTGGCCAACCCCGTCCCCCTTCATAGCGAAAGAGCAACAGGGTTAACGGTATGGCAACGAGACTGCGAAACGTGACGATTTCGAGCACCGGATAATGGCCGCCGATAAATTTCACGCTCAAATCCTGCAGCGAAAAGACCAAGAGCGCCAAGACGAGGAACAAAACGCCACGCAGGGTGCTCCGCACTACTGCCGGTGCGACATTCATGTAATCGCTGCCTTTCTGTCTAGGCCTGCACGGTCGGATAGCGCCGGGTGGTGATGATGAGCAGTATGCTGCCAATCAGGGCGGCACATCCAATCACTAGTGCCACTGGTATCACGGTGCCGTTGCTCAACACTCCCACCAACGTCCCGGCAATCCCGCCGACAATCGATTGCAGGGTGCCTTGGATGGCCGAAGCGCTGCCCATACGGGCGTGGACGTGACCAAAGGCCAATGCGGCGATATTGGGCATGATAAAGCCTAAACTGACACACAACGAAAATAAGAGACAGCTCAACACGACGGTGGTGACTGCGCCACTCAGTGCAAACCCAATCATTACGAGGGCAATTACCAGGGCGGCAAATAATGCTCGTTGTGCCACAGTTTCGAGGCGTTGCGTGCGCAACACCCGCCGGTTGAGTTGTGATGAGCCGATCAACCCGATGGCATTGATGCCAAAGAGCATCCCGAATTGGCGTGGACTATTGCCGAGCATGTCGATATACAAAAACGATGAACTGGTGATATACGACATCAAGATGGCCGAGATACAGGCACCGATACATACATAGCACAAGAAGGGGATGTTGCCCAAAATAGCGCCGTAGTTGCGAGCGGTGTCACGCAGTTGGATGCTATCACGTTCAACTGCCGACGACGTTTCGGGCAGGTGCGTCAGCGCAAATAACATGATAATGCCATAGCCCACCAGCACCCAAAAGACCCCATGCCAATTCCAGAACGACAGAATCACGCCACCCAGCGATGGTGCCAAGATGGGGGCGACGCCGAGGACCAGCATCAGCAGGCTCAGGCGATCAGCCAAGGTTTTGCCCCGCCACAAATCGCGGGCGATGGCGCCGCTAATAACCGAGCCGGCCGAGGCCCCTAGCGCCTGCAAAAAGCGTCCGGCAATTAGCACGGTGATAGAGGGGGCGAGGGCGCAGGCCAGTGCCCCGAGGATATAGATGACAAATCCCACGGTGAGTGGACCTTTGCGGCCGTATTTATCGGTGAGTGGCCCATAGACTACTTGGCCCAGCCCCACCCCAATCAAAAAAATAGCCAAGGTGAATTGTACGGCACCGGCAGTGACGTTGAATTCATTGGCAATGGTGGGGAGCGATGGCAAGTAGAGGTCGATACTGATGGGCATGATGGCCTGGATTGACCCGAGGATGAGCATCAACAACAGCCCGTGTGGGGGCTGTGGGGCAGTGGTTGGCGTGGTCACAGGTGCTCCTTGATTGGTGGATGCTTCATATTACCACCAATGAAGGAGGAAGGATAAAGTCGGAAGTAGGAAGGAGGGGCGAATCATGCCGGCGAATTGAATCGCCGCTATGCGCCCGGAGGAGAGAGGGCGTTTTTTGTGTGACTCTGTGCCCTCTGTGTGCTCTGTGCGAGCTAATGTGTGACTCCGCGTGAGATTCCCCCCTACTGCAACTGCTGCTGCAACCACGTATACGCCGGGCCGCCATGCACCTCGTGGCGCCCTTCGAATTCCGTAAACGCTACCTGTTGACTGGCCTCAAACACCCGATAGACGCCCCGGGCCTGGGTTACGCCACTCCGCACCGCATTGATGGGGAATATCGGATCGCGGCTGCCGGCCTCCACATACAACGGCCGCGGCGCAATCAACCCCGCCAAGTCGTGCATTTCGCCAAATTCTGCTAGTCCTGGCACGAAATTACAGGCGCAATGATGCATCGCCAAAATACTCTCTTTGAAGCTCGAAAAATAGCCGCTAATCACACAGGCCTTGATGCGCTCATCGATACAAGTCGAAAAAAGCGTGTGCATCCCCCCGCCCGAAATTCCCATCGCGCCCAAGCGTGAACAATCCAAATCGGCCCGGGTGGTCAGGTAATCGACCAACCGCATCCCGTCGTGCACGCGGATGCCCGGCACCGTCAAGCCCAAATGAAAGGCCAACATGGCGCTGTGGTGGCACGTCCCCGGCGTCGGCTGGCCGTTGACCGTATCGAGGTAACTAAAGTCGGTTTGACGCTCACCAAAGCACGAAATCTCGGGTGCGGCCACCGCAAAGCCAGCACGACATAACGCCACGGCGAAATCGTTGTGGTAGCCACTCGCGGTACGCCGCTCGCTGCCGTCTTCCCACAAGCCCACAATGTCGGCCACGCCATAGCCATGCCCACTCAAGGCCAGCATCACCGGCAAGGGCCCGGCCACATGTTTGGGGATGAGCAGATAAAAGGGCATCAGGCTGTAGGGCGTGGTGCGCATCACATATTTGTGGCGCACGTAGTCCCCTTTGTCGACACTCGCTAGCAATGCCACGTCGGGCGCAACGGCCTGCAACTTATCTAGTCTCAGCACCTGCGCCAAGGCCTGCCGCGTCGGGTGTTGCCATGCGACGGCACTGGCATGATCGCTGGCCTTGAAGGCGTATTGGGCCTGCGCGGGATGATAGTGCGCCCACAATTCGTGAGCCGGTTGGTATTCTTTGGGAGTCGTCATTGACACACCTATCTTTCTTTTTTGTGGAAAAAACGTGCTGGTGGGTAGGTGAATTGGCGGGCGCAGGGCGCAACAATTGCCCGGTTCACCCGTTTTCTTGCAGGGCTAGCGCACCTAGCTGTGCGCTAGCCACAGGGATTTAATTATTGTGCGACAGTGGTAACAATCCGGGGGTTAGCCCGGCCACCAATCCGCAAATAGGCGATTTGGCCGTTGGCATCACGCACAAAGTCGCCAATCTCGCCTTTGCGAGGCTCGTCGTGTACCACGAATTTGTCGTTGCCGATAAACGATGCCCGCACGCTGGGCACCGGCGGCCCAGCCGGGCTCTCGGGCTTGGGGAAGCCGCCTTTGGGCGTTTCGTGGATGAGCATCCCCACCCCACTGGCCACCACCGCAAACCGCGACAACGAATACTCGTATTCCCCCACATATTCGGCCATGGAGGCGTCGTTCATGGGGATGGTTTTGACTGGCGCACTCACCAACCCCAGATAAATATCCAAGGCGTTGCTGACCGCGTTATCGCCGATAATGCCGCCGTCGTCACTATTGGTCAAAATCGCAATCCCGAATTGTTTTTCGGGGATAAATCGGAAGGTGGCTTTTTGGCCTTTGGTGGCACCACCATGCCCGTAGCTAGTCACATCACCATGCTGGCGAATAAACCAAGTGATACCCATGTCGCCCCGGCCGCCGGCACTGGTTTGCACGGTGCGCATAGCCAGCAACGACGAGCGCTCGATGATGGCGTTGCCGTTGCCACTATGGAATTGGGCGTAGCGCAGCAAATCATTGACGGTACTCACCACACCACCCACGGCATTGGCGGCTCGTCCTATTGCCCACGGGTTAGCCACCCGCACACCGTCTGGCCATTTTTGGTGCCCTACCGCAAAGCGTTGCGTCAAAATTGCATCGTTGGGATAAAAAAAGCTTTTGCTCAACTTGAGCGGATTAAACAACATTTGTTGGGCGGCCTGCTCATAGGTCTGACTGGTGAGCACTTCGATCAAGCGGCCGGCGATATTGAAGCCGGCGTTGTTGTACGACCATAGCGTCCCCAGTGGCGAGATTTGCGGCAACGTGCGCAGACTTTTGACCATCAGTTCGAGGGCGTTGTCGTTATTACCCAAATCATTGAAATAATCGCCCATCCAGCCGCCGGTATGCGTCAGCAGGTGGCGGGTGGTCAGGTTGGCGGTGACATTGCTGTCGGCCATTTTGAATTTAGGTAAGTAGTTTTTGACGGGGGTGTCGAGGTCGAGTTTGCCCGCTTCGACCAGTTGCATCAGCATGGTGCCCGTAAAGGTTTTGCTGATGGAACCGACTTGAAACAACGTATCGGCAGTCACTGGCAAGGGGTGGTCGACGCTGGTGATACCGAGCCCGGCACTGACGACCGTGTCGTTGTGCCAGACGGCGATGCTGACGCCTGGGACATTGAGCCGCTTCATGTCCTCGACCACATGTGCACATAATTCTTTGAACGAACGATCTTTGATGCCCTTGACGACGCTATTGCGATTCATTTGGCGCTCCTTGGCTGAAATTATTGTATCTACATAATCATATCATTGATGCCGTAGAGACGCAGCCTGCTGCGTCTCTACGGCATCAATCACGATTATCATATTCATCACGCAGGTCACGGATGGGTCGTTCGTCGCGTTGATCGTCGGCACTGCGGCGGGTGTTCCGCACCTGTTGTTGGTGATTCGCCGCCGCCCGGTCAGTTTTTGCCAATACTTTAAGATCCCAATCGAATCCGCGTAAATCATCACAACTACAATAAATACACATGACATATCCTTTGGGGCAATGACCAGAGCCTATAGGTCAATGGTATACTAGCAAAGGACAATTATCAACGATTAATTAAAGGGAGGCATGCAATGACGCGGATTCCTGTCGCCGTACAACTTTATTCGGTACGTGAAGATGCAGCCAAAGATTTGGCCGGTGTGCTCAAGGCCATCGCCAAAATGGGATATGATGGCGTCGAATTTGCTGGTTTTTATGGGCATGATGCCAAATCTGTCCGTGCCATGCTCGACGAATATGGTCTCAAAGCTGAAGGTGCCCATGTGGGCATCAACACCTTGATGGGCGACGAATTACAGCGTTCAATTGAATTTCATGCCACCATCGGCAATAGTTTCTTGATCGTGCCCGGCCTCGACCACAGTTACACCGATAGTCGTGCCGGCTGGCTCAAGGCCGCGCATATCCTCAACGATGTCTCCAAAAAACTTGCCCCCCACGGCATGAAAACCGGCTATCACAACCACTGGATCGAGTTCCGCGAACTGGACGGTGAATTGCCCTGGGATACGTTTTTTGGCAATACCGACCACGACGTCATCATGCAATTTGATACCGGCAACGCGTTAGTGGCCGGTGCTGATTCGGCACCATTCATCCAACGCTACCCCGGCCGGGCCTTGAGTGTCCACCTCAAAGAGCATTCTCACACCAACCCCACCGCCTTGATTGGCGAAGGTGACGTGCAATGGCAGACAGTGTTGGGGCTGTGTGAAGCCATCGGTGGCACCCAGTGGTATGTCGTCGAACAAGAAAGCTACGCCTTCTCACCCATGGAATGTATCGATCGCTGCTTGCAAAACGTGCGCGCCCTCGGTCGCTAAGAATTGATTGCACTGCGTCGTGGGGGGACTTTCCCACGGCGCGGTTTTTTATAATGTCAAAGGAACAGACCATGGTGGTAACCACCTATCAAGCAGCCCTCGACTACCTCTATCGCTACATCCCCGTCCCCACGCATCGCGCTGACCCCGCCGAAAACCTGACCCGCACCCGTGAGCTACTCGATGCCCTCGGTAGCCCCGACGCCCGACTGCGCACTGTGGTGGTAGCCGGCACCAAAGGCAAAGGTTCGACGTCGGCCATGATTGCCAGTATGGCACAGGCAGCTGGGTTGCGGGTGGGGTTGTGGACATCGCCTCACCTACATTCGTACCGCGAACGCATCCAAATCAACGGCGAATTAATCAGCCAAACGGACTTGATTGCTGCCGTCAACCAGATTGCCCCGTTTGTGTCAACAGTTGAATTGAATGCTGGGTTACCGGCGACGTTTGCAATAGGTTTTGCGATTGCGATGCGTTATTTCGCCGATCAAAAGGTTGATTTGGTGGTGGTCGAAGTCGGGCTGGGTGGCCGGTTTGATAGTGCCAATGTTTTGACGCCAGTGTTATCGGTGGTCACCTCGATTAGTTATGACCACATGGAATTACTCGGCGACACCATTGACGCCATCGCCATGCAAAAAGGCGGCATCGCCAAGCCGCGCGTGCCGATGCTCATCGCCCCCCAGCCCTATGCGGCGTTGGTGACGGTGACGGCTTGCGCCGCTGAGGCGGGTGCGCCGTGTGTAGTGGTCGATGACGCTGGTACCGGCGGGATTCGGGGGTATGATCCTGCCGATGAGCGGGTGCGTGGTCCCATCCCCGAATTATTTGACCCATATGACGTCTATCACGGGCCGCATGAATCAGCCCTCAAAGGCGAAGTGCAACTCGACAATACGCGGTTGGCTGTGGCGGCGGCACTTTTTTTGCGTAAACAGCGCATCAATATCAGTGACGATGCGATTGCGCGTGGACTAGAACAGGTGGTATGGCCGGGACGCTTTGAGTTGGTACAAACCACGCGCGTGCCGGTGTTGTTTGATGGTGCGCACAATGTCGATTCGGCGCGGCGCTTGGTGGGGTCAGTGCGGGCGGCCTTCCCGGGGCAATCAATCACGTTGGTGTTGGGCTGTTCACGTGACAAAGATGTGACGGCCATGGTGCAGGTATTTGCTCAGATGGCTGATCAAGCGATTGTGACCGCCTCACGTCACCCGCGGGCCATGCATGATTTGGGGGCTTTGCGCGAGATAGTGCTAGCCAGCCGCCCCGACATCCAAGTGATTGGCATCGATGATCCGGCGGCGGCCTTGCGGTTTGCGGTGCATCATGCGGTCGCTAACGAGGTGATTGTGGTGACGGGGTCGCTGTTTGTGGTGGCGGCGGGGCGTGAAGAATTAGGTCTGGCAGGGGCAGTTGATTAGTATGGTTGCGTGAGATGACTGCCTGCTGGTATAATTAGGCTAGTTTTGTGTGCATAACGCCATAATGGTTGGCGTGCCTTGAGGAGTAGTATGGCGACGACATCTGATTTGCGTACCAATTTGATTATCCGCTGGAATGGCCAGCTCCACCGTGTGACTGAGTTCCACCATCATGCCCCAGGCAACTGGCGCGCCATGGTAATCCTCAAACTCAAAAATATCCAATCAGGCAAAACCATTGAAGAGCGCGTGCGTGCCGGTGAAGACATTGACGTCGTGCGGGTCGACAAGCACAACATGCAATTCTTGTACCGCGAAGGTGACAGCTACGCCTTCATGGACAACGAATCATTTGAGCAAATCGAGCTGACCGCCGATGTGATTGGCGAAGGCGCGGAGTTCCTCAAAGATGGTGCCGAGTGCGAAATCCTCTATTATGACGAAAACCGCATTCTCGGCGTCGAAATTCCGATTTTTGCGGAATTGCGCGTCACGGAATCGAGCATGGCATTGCGTGGTGATACCGCCACCAACGTCAACAAAATGGTCACCCTCGAAACCGGCGCCCGCATCACCGTGCCAGGTTTCATCAACGAAGGCGACATGTTGCGCATCGATACCCGCAGTGGCACATATATGGAACGCGTCAAGTAGGGGCGAATAAAACGGCGCATTCATGCGCCGGTATTCGCCCCCGCCGACGCGTACCTGTGGCGCATTCATGCGCCGGTATTCGCCCCCGCCGACGCGTACCCATGGCGATTGCCACCACACCAAGCAAACGCTTGGTGTGGTTTTGTGTGTGTATCGTCCACCCCGCACGGCCATATGGTTGCACATCCGTAGGGGCGAATAAAACGGCGCATTCATGCGCCGGTATTCGCCCCTGGCGACGCGTACCCGTGGCGCATTCATGCGCCGGTATTCGCCCGGCGACGCGTACCTGTGGCGCATTCATGCGCCGGTATTCGCCCCCGCCGACGCGTACCCGTGGCGCATTCATGCGCCGGTATTCGCCCCACGGGATGGTGATATGGCATGCGCCGGCGTCGTACGGGCGCACGAATCATGTTGTACACCGTAGGGGCGAATAAAACGGCGCATTTATG
>CANFUF010000108.1 GCA_947450095.1 Roseiflexaceae bacterium | reverse complement strand
GCCACGACGAAGTGCCCATCACATCTGTCACCAACGGCATTCACACCTCTTCATGGTTGGCTCCCACCATGCGCAATCTGTTTGACCGCACCTTGGGGGCGGATTGGTACGAGCATCTCGACAATCCGGCCACCTGGCAAGCCCTCAAATCGAGTGACGACAGCGAGTTTTGGCAGGCGCGCTTGAGTCTCAAGCGCACGTTGGTAGAATTTGTGCGTGAACGCTTGGCACAACGCCACACCCGACTCGGCTTCCCCCCTGTGGCCTGGCCCATGTTTGACGACACCATCTTGACCATCGGCTTTGCCCGGCGTTTCGCCACCTACAAACGGGCCACGTTGTTGTTCAAGGATGCCGATCGCCTCAAAGCCATCCTCAACAATCCTGAGCGCCCCATTCAGATGGTCTTCGCCGGCAAAGCACACCCAGCCGACGAACCTGGCAAGCACTTCATCCAAGACGTCTATCGGCGCTCCCAAGAGCCCGGTTTTGCGGGGCGGATTATCTTCCTCGAAGAATACGACATGTGTGTGTCCCGCGCCTTGGTTCAGGGCGTCGACGTATGGCTCAATACCCCCCGTCGTCCTTATGAGGCCAGTGGTACCAGTGGTCAAAAAGCCAGCCTCAACGGCATCCCCAACCTTAGTATCCTCGATGGTTGGTGGCCCGAAGCCTACGATGGCACCAATGGCTGGGCCATCGGCACCGAACAAGAATACGACAACCTCGATGCCCAAGACTGGGACGATGCCCAGCATCTCTACCAGTTACTCGAAACCGAAGTGGCCCCCGCCTACTACGATCGCGATGCGAGTGGCGTATCGGCGCGCTGGGTAGCTATCGCCAAAGCGGCCATCATAACCTGTGCGCCCAAATTCAGTACGCAACGCATGCTCAAAGAATACGTCAATCGGCTCTATTTGCCCGTGGCTAAATCGTAACGCGTCGTATGCAACAAACACCTCCTGCAACAGCAACTGTTGCAGGAGGTGTTTGTTATTGGAGACGGTGTAGTAGAGACGCAGCAGGCTGCGTCTTTACTACACCGTCTTACAACGGTTTTTTACTCGGTGTCCCTGCCAAGCGGGGGTACGTGCCTGGTGTCACCCGATGTTTGACGATACGCACCATGGTGCGTGGCTCGAGGGGCGGCTCGTTGATGTTGACAATGTCGTGCAAGTGCCCACCGAGAGTGGTAATTGCGGTTTTGGCGGCCTCGACTTCGACCTGGGGGGTAGGTCCTTTGGGGGCATAGACTTTGCCGCCGATGCGTACCAGCGGCAACAAATATTCCACCAGCACGCGCAATTCGGCCACGGCCCGGGCTGTGGCCATGTCGTATTGGGCCCGGTATTGTTTGTCTTGGCCTAGTGTTTCGGCGCGCTCACTGACGATATGCACATTAGGCAAGGCAAAGTGTGAGGCGACATGTACGAGGAAGGCTGTTTTTTTGGCGATACTTTCGACCAACGTGACATGCGTCTCGGGCCAGACAATCGCCAGCACGATGCCCGGAATGCCGCCGCCGCTGCCCACGTCAATCAAGCGTGCCGGTGGTTTGGGGTTGAGGGGCATATACGTCAAGGCATCGAGTAAGTGTTTGCGCACCATTTCGGATGGTTCAATGATGGCCGTCAAATTGACCCTGTCTTTGTTCCATGCTTGGAGCAAGGTCAGGTAATCGGCCAACTGGGTATATTGTGCTGGGGTAATCGTTAGTTTGTGTTTGGTGGCATAGTCAGTAATAATGCCAAAATGGTTAATCACGCGGTGCTCCATAGAGGTGATGCTGGTGAATATAATCAGCCACGCTGGCGGGGACCAAATCAGTGATAGATGTGCCATTTGCACAGCGCTGGCGAATCGCGCTACTCGATACGTCCATGCCCGCCCACGGGATCTGCGTGACGACGAGATTAGGTAATTGCTGGCGAATCTGTTGGTCATCAAACGGCGATCCGATCCGTTGCATGACGGCCACCATACAATATTCGCCGAGGTGCTTGGCATGGTACCACAACGGCAAGAGCGCCGCCGCATCGGTTCCCAAAATCAATACTAACTGGCAATCAGGAGTAGCGAACTCTCTGAGGGTGTCAATGGTATACGACGGGCCGTCTCGGCGTAATTCGCTGTCGCTAACCGCCCATTGTGGGTAGGGAGCACAGGCCAGTTGCACCATCTGCATGCGCTGGGCATCGCTGGCTTGTGGTGCGGGTTTGTGGGGCGGGGTGCGGTTGGGGATGATGCGTAGTTGGTCAAGAGACAACGTCGCCATCGCGACTGTTGCGATGGCGATATGCCCAACATGAATTGGATCAAAGGTGCCGCCAAGGATGCCAATACGCTTCAATGCACTACCCTTCGCGTTCTTGTGCGCCAGCTTGGATGAGTTCCCACGTCAACCAGGCGACTTCTTGTTGATCACTGGCAATCAAGTCCGAAATATAGGGTTTGACCAATTCACTCACATCTGACCGACTCAACAAAAAAGAACTCTCGGCGAGGCGTTCGTAAATCCGTACCGCCAATAAATCGACGAGTTCGTGCAAATCATCGGCGGGTAACGCCCCACCACTCGCATATCGACGCCCACGCAACATCGGCTTACTCCTCACCACCATCATTGTGCAACCGTTGCATGCGTTGGGCAGAACGAGACATCCGTGCTTGCGGGGCTAGTTGCGGGGTGGTGTGCGGTGGTTGCTCTGCAAATTCATCATCCAAACCATCGTCAGGTGCGGCGAGCGCCGTACTTTCGAGGCTTTCGGTAATATAATCGAGTACATCACGCACTTCGGCGTTGTCTTCCAGCAAGCCATCAAACGGCATTGCCACGCCACTCACGGTGCGCACGGTTTGGCCTACTTCACGCAAGGTGTTGTCGATCCCTACCACCAAAGAGCGCATCACCGCCGCCAGTTCTTGGCGCTCTTGCACGGTCAAATTGGCAAAGCCAATCAAGGCTTTTTCTTGGGCACGGAGCAATGTGGCCCGCAAAATCGCAATATCGGCTTGGGTCTGAAGCTCGTAGCGTTTGACCAAATGCGCTTGGCGCACTTGCTCGACTAGCTCATCTGACGATACCGGCGTCCACAACAAGGCTGGGATGATAATGAACCCGATGATGCCAATCAATACCTGCTGATAGACCAAGCCGGCATCGGCCACGATGGGTTGGGCTGCCCACCAGCTCCATTGGATTTGGAATGAATAATAAATTAAGTAGAGCGCTGCCCCGATAATCACCGGGTAGCCCCACGTGCGGGCATTGATTTTCTGCAAAAGCATCCCCGCCGGTGACCATGGAATCAAAAATGATACCAAACTAGGTGGGGCAAGTACCAAAATCGCCGTAAAGGCAATGGCCACTATCCGATTATCGGTGAGTTGAGATTGTACCCCCCACCAATATGCAGCTGACCCGCCCATCGAGATAATCGCCAAAATCGCTAACAGCGTTTTGGACGTGAACTGGAGTGCGCTGGGGCGCCGCCGTTGCCCACGCACCATATCGAGATATTTACTAGTCATTGGTGCTCCTACGCATAATGATGCGCACACTCATGGGGTTGCATCTGAGCGGATTGTTACTAGGGTGCCTGAACCACATTATCACTGGCCACGACAAATGCGCGCACACTTGCTTCATAGCCGGCATTACGCATCCGCATTACAATTGCATCTGAGATAGAAGTCAAGCCGTAGTCTTGATTAATCGTATATTCGACTTCGTAGGCTTCATGTTTGTCTGACGTCAATACCATGTGAGCTGTTGCAGCAAAGTTCCCGTTGAGCATCCCGATTTCGAGCACTTGCCCATTGCGTGGATCAAGCCACAACAACGGACTTGGCGCCAATGCGGTCATGCGTTGGGGGGTGTCAAATGCGACTCGGTCACTCACAAATGCGGCCCATCGCTCGTCTCCTGTGGGCGTTGCCCGTAATTGTGGGGTGATAATAATGCTGATTGCGGGTGTTGGTGCACTCGTCTCGTTGAGTGTCATTGTTGCCGACACGACTTCAGTCGCACTTGTTTGGGTCGTCTCCGTTTGGGGTGTACTGCCGACCTCGGTTGTATTGGGTGTGACGGTAGATTCTGCTGGTGTGCCACCAGCCGCAACCAAGCGCGTGCTACTCGCACGTGGCGTCTTGCTCTGTAATTGGATTGGTTGTCCGCAGTTGGCGAGTAGCAATAGGCACCAACCAAGGAGCAACAATTGCCAGCGGATGTGTGGTCGGTGCAACTTTGTTTTCAATGAAAATATCCATGGTGGAAGGGTATACATTAATGACGATTCTACGTTGTTGCGGGGGGCTTGTCAAGATTGATTTACTTGACACCATACCTGATTCGGGCTATTCTAGATGATGATATACGGTATTTTGTGCAGTTGTACGCCATCCGTGATGAGATTTATGGTTCTTATTGCGTTTATGGGCTAAGGAAGAACACTATGACAACAGACTCCCATTCGGCAGCAGGACAGGCTCCATTTGCTTCAGATGAAGTGATGACCTTTACCATCGCCGGTGAGTCACACAGTGCGTTTGTTACCAGCTTTGCCGAGCGGCTTCGCGATGTTATTGTTTCAAAAGGCAATATCTATCGTCCTAATGCCATCGACGCATCAGGTGAAGTCAAAGATGAAATGCCATTGCGCCTCGTCCTCAACATGTGCGATGTCGATGCGCCCCGCCCCGTCAAACGCCGTGGCCAAGGCACCTTTGTCGCTTCGATTTTCGAAGGCCCCGGTAACGAAGCCAGCGTCATGCATGCTGCTTACCCGTTGTTGATTCGCTCGATTTCGAATTTAATTATCTACAACACCATCATGAATGGCATGCGCGAAAGCCACTTCATTACCCCCGAACAAGGGCACTATGTGGTACGCCATGACAGCGATGACGCCACCAACTACGAGCGCCTCTACGAGCGCGTCCAACCACTCGCCTGTAGCCACCTGGTCATCAACAATGATTTTGTCCCCGATTTGCCCGAAGCCTTGTGGGAAGGCGAAGAACCCGTCTGGCAGGTCTGCAAAGCCGGCGTGCGCCTCGACCAAATGGGCTTGTTGCCGTCACCTACCCGCATCGAAGATTTCCTCACCGAAAACGACTTGCGTATGGTGCGTCGCCTCTACAACATCGGCGGCCTCAGCTACGGTAATTTGAGCGCCCGCGCCCACCACAACCCCGAATACTTCTGGATGTCGGCATCAGGCGTCGACAAAAGCAACCTCAAAACCGTCGGTCGTGATGTGTTGCTCGTTACCGGCTATGTTCCCGAGCAATTGATGATTCGCCTCAGCGTTCCCCCCCATGTGGAACCCCGTCGCGTATCGGTCGATGCCATCGAACACTGGATGATCTACCGCGAGCATCCTTCCGTCGGTGCCATTGTCCACATTCATGCCTGGTGGAGCGATCCCATTGAATCCACCCAAGTCAATTACCCCTGTGGCACTTACGAAATCGCCGCCGAAGTGGCCGAATTAGTCCGCCGCGCTTCCGACCCGTCACGCGCCGTGATTGGTCTCAAAAATCATGGCTTGACCATTACCGGTCACTCCATCGAAGAAATTTTTGCCCGCATTGAAGGCAAAATTGTTCCGCAAGTCCCCATGAACTAATCTGGTCTAAATCCCACCCGTGCCTGTTTATCAGGTATGGGTGGGTTTTTTTGTGCAAAAAATACCGACACGCACGTGGTGTATCGGTAGCGCCTACAGTTATCGTGTGTGCGGTGCGTCTATTTCATGATGAGCAGTGATGAAACCCACCACCATAGTCGCGCTCTGCCCCAAAAATTAATGCAAGGTTTGTTGCAGGTTACGGATTGCTAAGGCTATCGATATGCCCGTGAGCAGCAAAATCATTAATGAAATATGGCTACCAAAAAGAATAATCATGGCAATGAGTGCCCCTAACCCTACCCCAATACCACTTGCCATAACCATGGCACGTCCTCGCTTGGCAGTTAACTTGAGTGTGATTTGCGCACTAAGACTGCCAATTAACATCCCCCCGGCTAAATATAACATTGGTCCTATAAATGGAATGCTCAATAAAAACACCAACGGGATCGGGATAATCGTTGCTAGTGCGGTCGTGATTCCCCCGGCAATCATCCAATGCTGGATTGTGCTGCGATAGCGCTCAGGGATACGTTTGTAACGACAGGTTGAGCAGAGCTGCCCGACTTCGTTGGGAATGGTGCAACGTATGCACATGGGGCGATCACAACTCGTGCAACGTAATGTTGCTTCCATTGTGGCATGGACGGCACACATGACCATGGGCTTGGCTGGGACAGGTGGTATCACGTCCAACCGATTACTTTGTTGCGTGTCATTGGTAGGAACGAGGATGATTTTGAGCCCTTGGGTAATGTGTTTTTCGTTTTCAGTGGCTGCTGCCAGCACTGCAGGATTATCAGGCTCAAGTACCTGCGCTTGGGCGATTAACCGTTGGCGTTCATTTACCACTGGAATCAATTGTGCTAATGCCAACATTGCATCGACATCGTGTGGTTGCTGTGCCAACACTGCGCGGTAATAATTCCGGGCAGCAATCGTATCACCACGGGCAGTCGCTTTACTGGCTGCATCACGAATTAATTCAATCATGCTTCCGTCTGACATAGTCACTCTTGTTCGTTATTCCAGCCCACTGCTGGTCATTGCGACCAGCAGTGGGTAAAGATATGGTATTAGACTGGGAGTATCCGTTGCATAAAACGCATTTTGTCTTGGGATTGGTAGCTACCACCACCTTCGTGGCGATTGTAGCGCCAGATGCTGATTTCTTTGCGACCTTGCCAGGCATTGTACGCCGCATAGACCGTCGATGGTGGGCAGATATCATCCATCAACCCTACCGAAAAAATAGTCTGGGCCGTGGCGCGTTTGGCAAAATGAATCCCATCGAAATAGTTGAGTGTATGAAATACCTCTTCAACCGCTTCGCGGTGGGTCATCAAGTAGCGACTGATTTCGCTATACGGATTCGAATCAGTAATCTCAGTGGCCCGTCGGTAATGACACAAAAACGGCACATCGGGCATGGCTGCCACCACATCGGGCATCAAGCCTGCCGCCGCAATTGCAATCCCGCCCCCTTGGCTCCCACCCGTTACGATGATTTTACTGGCATCCACTGCCACATGGCTCCGGGCAGCCTCGATGGCCCGCACCGCATCCGAAAAGACGCGCCGGTAATAGTAGTGCTCTTTGTTGCGGATGCCGCGGGTCATGAAGCCCGGGTGCTGATTATCACCAAATGGATCGGGGTCGGCCGTATCACCTTTTGACCAGGCGCTCCCTTGGCCACGAGTATCCATCACCAAATGGGCGTACCCTTGGCTGCTCCAGAGCAACCAATCATTGGGGAAGCTCCGGCCACCGCCGTAGCCAATATATTCCACCACACATGGTAACGGTCCACTGCGCTGTTTGGGCACCAAAAACCAGCCCTTGACGTGTTGCCCACCCCATCCGGCGAAACTTACATCAAACACCTCAACGGTCTTGTAGCCCCCTTGGACAGGCACAAATTGGGGGTTGAGGTCGTGGCGGCGTGTTTCGACCAAACTTGCCTGCCAAAACGCGTCGAAATCACTGGGCTCTGCTACATCGGGTCGGTATTGTTCCAACTGTGACAGCGGCATATCAAACATTGCCATGGTGGTGCTCCTTTGCAACAACGAACATAATTATTGTACCGTATAGCGCTAGGCTATTTCCGTCGTCCACCAATCGAAGGTGGCAAATTGGGTGACTTGCGGGGCATCTGGCAGAATTTGTAATAGTTCTGTCACCGGCACCTCAGTGAAGCCCATTTTGTCCAAATGATCCAGCATCAGTACGAAAACAATACACTGCCGTTCGGTGGTTTTGGCGCGCTGCGGCAATTACCGCCACCCACCAGCGACTGGCCGACCCAAAGTGGGCCGGCACCATCTGGTGCGTTGCCAAGAGTGCGTGGGTGTGCCGACAATCGGGTGGCGTTACGAATTACAGGGTTATTTTTCGCTATCCAAAATCAACGTATAAGGCCCATTGTTGGTCAGGCTGACCTGCATGTCGGCCCCAAAACGCCCCGTGGCGACGCGCACACCCGCAGCAGTCAAGTAGTCACGCATGGCGTCGACCAGCGGCGCGGCCACATCGGGCAACGCTGCCGGCGAATAGCCAGGGCGCCGCCCCCGACTGGTGTCGGCGTACAACGTGAATTGCGACACCAACAATACCGACCCGCCACTATCGAGTAGCGAAATATTGGGTTTGCCGCTTTCATCATCAAAAATCCGCAATTCGAGGATTTTGCGGCCGATTTGGCTGATTTGGGCTGGGCCATCACCATGCCCTATCCCAAGCAACACCATCACTCCCGCCTCGATTTGACCGATGACTTCGCCGGCTACACTGACCTGCGCCTGCGTTACCCGTTGAATTACTGCCCGCATAATACCGTCCTGTATCTGTATAAATGCGTTTGTTATGTTGAAAAAACGTCGGGCGCGTCGGGTTATTCGTCGTCGTCGCGATTTTTGCGGCGCGGCGCCGGCCCCAAGGCCGCTTCGATGGCATCAAACACCGATTTGACTTGGGTAATCTGCATGCCTTCGATGTGTATCGGTGTTTGGAGTGGGGGGCAGACCGCTTTGCTGAAGCCTAGTTTGGCGGCTTCACTCAAGCGCCGCTCGATTTGGGTGACACTGCGCATCTCGCCACTCAACCCGATTTCGCCCATCAGTACCATGTCTGATGCGACCCGTTGATTGCGGAACGACGACGCAATCGCCGTGGCCACTGCCAAATCTGCGGCCGGCTCGCCGATGCGTAACCCACCGACGATATTGACATACACGTCTTGGTTAAACAGGGGCAGACCAACGCGTTTGCCCAGCACGGCCAACAACATCTGTAGCCGGTTGAGATCATAGCCGTTGACGGTGCGCCGGGGCTGTGGATTGGCGGTGTTTGACGTCAAGCCCTGGATTTCGACCAAAATCGGCCGCGTCCCTTCGAGGGTGACTGCCACCGCCGAACCAGGTGTATTGGCCGAACGCTCGGCCAAAAACACTTGCGACGGGTTACTGATTTCGTGGAGTCCGGTGGCCGTCATCTCAAATATCCCCACTTCATCGGTGGAGCCATAGCGGTTTTTGACGCCCCGCAAAATCCGGTATTGGTGGAAGCGCTCGCCTTCGAGGTAGAGCACCACATCGACGATGTGTTCGAGCATACGTGGGCCGGCAATCGCCCCTTCTTTGGTGACGTGCCCGACGATAATGATGGGGATGTTGAGATCTTTGGCGACTCGCAACAGCCGCAAGGCGCCTTCGCGCACTTGGCCGACCGACCCCGCCGCTGAGCTCAGCTCTTCGATGTAGACGGTTTGGATGGAGTCGACAATCACCAAGCCGGGGCGCTGGCTGTCGATATAACTAATCGCTGTTTCGAGATTTGTTTCGGACGAAATCCACAGTCGCTCAGGGTTGAGCCCCATGCGGTCGGCCCTCAATTTGATTTGCTGGGCCGATTCTTCGGCCGAAATATACAGGGCATCCCCCACATGCTCGGCAAAATGGGCCGCGCTCTGGAGTAACAGACTCGATTTGCCGATACCCGGCTCGCCACCAATCAGCACCAGGCTGCCTGGCACCAATCCGCCACCCAGGACGCGGGCAAATTCTTGATAAACCACAGGCAAACGCGACACACCACCGCTCGGGATGGCGTGCAAGGGCAAAGGGGCACCGGCACCGCTCACAACCACCGAACGCCGATTGCTGGCAGGGGCCTCGCGGCGTTCGATTTGTTCGACCAAAGTGCCCCAACCGCTACAGTTGGGGCACCGACCCATTTCGCGTGCTTGGTGTGCCCCGCATTGCTGACAAACAAATACGGTGCGTGTTTTGGCCATGAGTTATGCCAGTGTATCGACGACGACGTCGTTATCATCGAGTGCCACCGGGGTATCGGCGCGTTGGGCACTCAAGCGCAAGTACTCTTCACCGTTTTCGAGGGTAGCCACGTCAATGGCAATCGTGTCGCCGGCCACAAACCGCCCATCCAACACCCCTTCGGATAACGGATCTTCGATGAGGTTGGTAATGATACGGCGTAACGGCCGGGCGCCAAATGAGGGGTCGTAGCCCCGTTTGGCCAACAAATCACAGGCTGCATCGTTCACATCGAGCGTCAACTGGTGTTCATTGAGTTGCAATTGCACTCGTTTGAGCATGTAGCGCGTGATTTGACGAATTTCTTCATTGGTCAAGGAATGGAAAATAATCGTCGAATCCAAACGATTGAGGAACTCGGGGCGGAATACTTGGCGCAAGGCGTCGTTGACGCGGTTGCGCAAGTCTTTGTTGGCGATATCGCCATCTTTGCCCAAGAAGCCAATCCGTGAGGCGCCGCGAATCTGTTCGGTACCCACGTTGGATGTCATGATGATAATCGTATTGCGGAAGTCGACTTTGCGCCCTTTGCCGTCGGTCAAATAGCCATCTTCGAGTACTTGCAACAGCATGTTGTAGGTGTCGGGGTGGGCTTTTTCGATTTCGTCAAACAGCACCACGGAGTAGGGCTTGCGGCGTACGGCATCGGTGAGTTGTCCACCATCGCCATAACCCACATATCCTGGGGGTGACCCCACCAAGCGTGACGCCGTATGGCGCTCTTGGAATTCCGACATGTCGATTTTGATCAGGTGCTCTTCAGAGCCAAACATGAACTCGGCCAAGGCTTTGGCAAGCTCAGTTTTGCCGACACCGGTTGGTCCGAGGAAGATAAAACTTCCAATCGGGCGACGTGGGTCTTTGAGCCCAGCGCGAGCCCGGCGTACCGCCTTCGAGATGGTGACAATGGCTTCGCTCTGGCCAATGACGCGCCCATGCAACGCTGATTCCATTTGGAGCAGGCGCACTGTTTCATCGCCGGTGAGGCGCATCACGGGGATGCCCGTCCACATCGCCACGACGGCGGCAATGTCTTCTTCGGTGACGTAGGGTGGAGTCGTATTGCTAGTGCCTTCGGCAATGCCGTGTTCGCGTTCGACTTGGGCGACGCGCTGTTGCATTACTTCGGCTCGCTCGCGCAAGGTTTCGACCAATTCGGTTTGGCCTTGGGCTTCGGCAGCGCTGATTTCTTTGTTGAGCACTTCGAGCCCCCGCAAGGCATCGCGCAACGCCGAAGGGGTGGCACTGCGGGTCATGCGTACCCGGGCCGAAGCCTCGTCGATCAAGTCGATGGCTTTGTCGGGCAAAAAGCGGTCTGGCACGTAGCGTGACGACAAATAGGCGGCGGCGATGATGGCTTCGTCGCTGATTTGCAGTTGGTGGAAGTCCTCGTAGCGCGACTTGATGCCCCGCAAAATCTTGATGGTGTCTTCTTCGTTGGGTTGGTCGACCATCACGGGCTGGAAGCGCCGTTCGAGGGCTGCATCCCGTTCGATGTATTTGCGATATTCATCGAGGGTGGTGGCGCCGATGGTCTGCAATTCGCCACGAGACAAGGCCGGTTTGAGAATATTGGCGGCGTCGAGGGTGCCTTCGGCCCCACCGGCACCGATGATGGTGTGGAATTCGTCGATGAACAAAATACAGCGGGTTTCTTTGATTTCGTCGACCACTTTTTTCAAGCGCTCTTCGAATTGGCCACGGTATTTGGTACCAGCCACCAATGCGCCCATGTCGAGTGATACCACCCGTTTGCCCCGCAAACTATCGGGGACATCACCGGCCACGATGCGTTGGGCAAGTCCTTCGACGATGGCAGTTTTGCCGACGCCAGGCTCACCAATCAACGCTGGGTTGTTTTTGGTGCGGCGTGACAAAATCTGGATGACGCGGTCGATTTCGCGGCTACGGCCAATCACGGGGTCGAGCCGGCCACTTTCGGCCATTTCGGTCAAATCGGTGCCGAGCGCATCGAGGTAGGGCGTTTTGTTGTTTTTATTCGTCTGGCTTGCACTGCTACTGCTCGTACTTGCGCTGGCACTGCTGGGGCGCTCGGGTTGAGGTGTGGTGCTACTGCCGGCACCGCCGCTTGCGCCAGTAGTGGCGCCGCCTTGACGGAGTACCCGCATCACACTAGTTTTGATTTGTTCGAGCGACACACCGAGCATGTCAAGCACGCCGGTGGCGACCCCTTCGCCATTGCGAATCAGCCCGAGCAAAATATGTTCGGTGCCAATGTAGTTGTGACCAAGGCGTTTTGCTTCATCGATGGCCAAGGTGATGACATTTTTGGCGCGCGCTGATAATTCTTTGTCGGGGCGTGATTCGCCTTCCCCAATCCCGACGATGAATTCGACGGAATGGCGGGTTTGGGCCAATTGCACACCCAAATCTTCCAAGACGCGGGCAGCTACTCCTTCACCTTCGCGAATCAGACCGAGCAAAATATGTTCGGTGCCGATATACGAATGATTGAGTGCACGTGCTTCTTCGGTGGCGTATTGCAGTACCTGTTTGGCACGCTTGGTAAACTTATCGTAGGCACCTGACATTGAAGTACTCCCTCGCTGTTCACCGTGGTGAAT
>CANFUF010000107.1 GCA_947450095.1 Roseiflexaceae bacterium | reverse complement strand
TCGGCCATGATGTACTTGCAACCCATCGCTGGTGTCGCCGTCGCTTGGTGGTGGCTTGGCGAGCAACCCGGCCTCGGTTTTTTTGTTGGATCCGCTCTGACGTTTTGGGGTGTCTGGTTAGTCAGCACCCTTGGGCGATCAGCGCTCCCCACTGTGATTTCACGCACCGAATAATCTGGCAATGACGCCAACAGGAGGATGCAATGCGTTTATTATTTATCGCTGCCGAAGCAGCACCCTTAATGAAGGTCGGCGGGCTGGCCGATGTGGCTGGCGCACTGCCGCGCCAATTACGCCACGACGGCGTCGACGCCGCCATTGTGATGCCCTTGTACCGCAAAATGCGCGCCGTGGTAGCGGGGCTCACCCCCATTACCGCCGGCTTTTTGGCCCTCGGTGAGCGCCAAGAGGAGCTACGCATTTATCTGGCACCTGATAGCGATGGCACACCCCGCTATTTACTTGATATTCCTGCTGCCTTCGAACGCGACGCCGTCTACGGCGAATTCGACGACGACGCCCGCTTTATTTTGTTTGCCCGCGGCGTCATGCACTTGATGCAACATCTGCGCGAAGTGTTGCATTGGAACCCCGATGTGGTGCATGCCAATGACTGGCACACTGCACTGGTACTGACCTATATTCGCACCCGTTACGCCTACACCTTTGGGCATATTGCCACCGTTTTTACTATCCACAACCTCGCCTACCAAGGTGAATACGGCGGCTGGTCACGCCATTTGGCGGGGCTGGACGAATGGGGTGGGGTCGAGCATCATGCCGGATTGCCTGGTGACACCTTCAACTTTATGGCGCGGGGACTATTGTCTGCCGACATGATCAACACCGTCAGCCCTACCTATGCCAGCGAAATTTTGTCGCCGGCGTACGGCGAACGCCTCGACGGAATTTTGCGCGCAATGCGTGACCGCCATAGCGGAATTTTGAACGGCATCGATACCGTTTTTTTTAATCCGGATACCGACCCGCAGATTGCCGCCACGTATAGCGTGAATGATCTGAGTGGCAAAGCGGCCTGCAAAGCCGCCTTGCGCCAGATTTTCAATCTGCCTACCGGCAAAAATCCCCCTATCGCGGCGATTGTGTCGCGGCTGGCATCCCAAAAAGGCATCGATTTGCTGGATGCCGCCTTACCGGCGCTATTTGCGCTGAGCGACATCCAGCTGGTGGTACTGGGCAGTGGCGAGCCCCATTGGGAGCAGCGTATGCGTGAGCTGGCAGCCCGCTACCCCGACCGCTTGGCGGTGCATATCGGCTTTGATGCCGCCTTGGCCAATCGGATTTACGCCGGCTGTGATTTGTTTTTGATGCCGTCACGCTTCGAGCCAGGTGGGCTAGGACAATTGATTGCCATGCGCTACGGTGCCGTGCCGGTGGTACGGGCCGTCGGCGGGCTCAACGACACCGTACGCGAAGGCGTCAGCGGCAACGGCTTCCGCTTTAGTGATTACACCCCCGAAGCCTTTGCAGAAGCCATCCAACGGGCCGTGCAGTGCTACCGCCAACCGGCAGAATTCACCAAAATCCAGCTCCACAACATGAGTGAAGATTATTCGTGGAATCGCTCGGCCAAGGCCTACATTCACCTCTATCAGCAGGCCATTCAACACCGCAAGGGGACTATATGAGTGCACTCGTCGCCGTGGTCATGGGCTCACATTCGGACTGGGAGGTGATGCAACACTGCGTGGCCACCCTCGAGGCCCTCGGTGTCCCCTACGAAACCCAAGTGGTATCGGCGCATCGTACCCCTGATTTACTGTTTTCTTTTGCCGAAAACGCCGCAGCCCGCGGCTTGCGGGTCATCATCGCCGGCGCCGGTGGGGCAGCCCACCTACCCGGCATGTTGGCTGCCAAAACATTAGTGCCGGTACTGGGCGTCCCCGTCCCCAATGGCGCGATGAACGGCGTCGATGCGGTGTGGTCGATATTGCAGATGCCGGCGGGGGTACCCGTCGGTACCCTAGCCATCGGCAAAGCAGGGGCCATCAATGCGGCACTGCTGGCTGCCGCTACCCTCAGCCACGACCACCCCGCGATTGCGAGCGCCCTAGACCAGCGTCGCAAAGCTACGGCCCAATTGGTGCTCGACAACCCCGATCCGCGCACCCCGCCCACAAAGTAATTACCACTAATCAAGTGTGGAGTGATACGGCGTCAAAATAATAATTATTGTAAATGCATTGTAAATAAAAATAACAAAATGGACTTGACAAATAGCAGTTAATAAAGTATAAACATACGGCGTCAAAATAATAATTATTGTAAGTACATTGTAAATAAAAATAACAAAATGAACTTGACAAAAGGGGTGGAAAAATACAAAAATATCACTATGTTAGTTTGTTTTGCGCTAAAGGAAAAACACCATGAATCGTATGCCGGTGTCGCTATTTCGTTGGGGAATATTACTTATTGCCTTGATTTGTGTTAGCGTATTCACGCAATCGGTTCAGCCTGCTCAAGCCGTGAGTAGCGATTGTACCGCGCGTGGTGTCGGCGTCGATTTATCTCAGTGTGATTTACACGATGCCAATTTGGCCAATCTCAATCTCTCTGGTGCTAATCTCTCTGGTGCTAATCTCTCTGGTGCTAATCTCTCTGGTGCCAATCTCTCTGGTGCCAATCTCTCTGGTGCCAATCTCTCTGGTGCCAATCTCTCTGGTGCCAATCTCTCTGGTGCCAATCTCTCTGGTGCTAATCTCTCTGGTGCCATTTGGTCATATACAACGTGTCCTAATGGTTCTAATAGTGACACGAACAGGTTAAATGCCTGTGTGATTCCTCTCGGTGGTCAACCCAATACGTCCCCCAAAACAAATACGTCCCCCAAAACATCCAAAAGCTCAACAGTACGCTATGCTGATGTCCAAGTAGATCCCAATTGTGTCGGTCAAGCTTGTGAATACAATCTCATTGCAGACCCAACTACCACGCGTAAATTGGCCGTCGGTGCTGATGGAACTATCTATGTAAGCTATTGGAATAATACGTCGGGTACCTATGTTGCCAAAAGCACCAATGGTGGTCAATCATTTAGTACCCCTGTACGTGCTTCGTCGTTTCGAGGCCAATCTGAAATCGCAGTATCGAGCGATGGGACGGTATATATCATTTATGCCAATGGGGATAATTTTTATATCACCAAAAGCACCGATGGTGGCAGCACCTGGTCCGATCCAGCAACCGTAGGACCACTAATAGGGGGACCTACACGCATAGCCGTTGATGGCAACTATGTCTATGCGGTCAATTTTGTAGCGGACACGTTGTACTATAGTAGCGATGGTGCTAGCACATGGCATACTACGACTATTGGAGCGCCGCAGGGAGTAGGCAATGTATACGTCGACCCACGCACGCACAACGTCTATGTATTTACCGGCGGTGATTGGAATAGTAATAAGATGTATTGGTATGTAAGTAGTGACCACGGCGCCACCCTCGGAAGCCAAAATATCACGGACATGGGTCTGGATGTGACTAATTCGTCAGCTCCGGCACTCGGTAGTGATGGGACCAATTCCTATTTTTATGTGGCTAATACACCTTACGATAATAGTACCTCCAAATTCAAGCGAGTTAATCTCTCATCAAATGCCGTAGACACCACAACCATCGACAATTCTCAGATAGGTTCTTTCCGTGCACTTGCTGCAGACGACTGTGGCAATATCGTCAGTGCTAACCGTTCACAAGGTAACTTAATGTTCCAATATAGCACTGATGCAGGCACTACATTTAGCACATCAGAACAAGTCGTTGCCACTGGTACTCGTCCAAGTGTGGCCATCAATAGCACGAATGGTGACCTGTTGTACTTATACGAAAAGGCTGGCCATATCTATTTGACCACCTACAAAGACGTGTTTGCCGGTTCACCCTGTTATGCACTCAACGTATCACGTACGGCAGTTGAATTTACCCGCCCCAGTGAGCAACAACAGATTTTGTTGACGAACACCTCAAGTACCTCAATATCAATTTCGTCGATTGTCATTTCGGGCACGGCATTTACGCTGAGCACTACTTGTGGTGCATCATTAGCCGCCGGTGCTTCTTGTATCGTGACCGTGTCAGGAACAACCGTCGCGAGTGAAATTTTGACGATTACGGGTTCAGCAGGAACTAGCATCGTCAAAAAAATCCCAATCAACCTTGGTGAATCTGCTGCAGTACGCCCTACCGCAACGCCGATAACTCCGACAGCAATACCTGGTACCGCAACGAATACGGCCACCAACACCAATACGCCCACCAACACCCGCACCGCTACCGCCACGTCCACCAACACCAAAACCAATACCCCTACCAAAACCAATACCCTCACCAAAACCAATACCCTCACCAAAACCAATACCCTTACCAAAACCAATACCCTTACCAAAACCAATACCCTTACCAAAACCAATACCCCTACCAAAACCAATACCCCTAACAGAACTTATTCCACTACCAAAACGAGCACCAAAACAGCAACGCTTACCAAAACTGCTACAAGCACTAAAACTGCTACAAGCACTAAAACTGCCACCGCCACAAATACGTCCACCCCGACCAACACACCAACCATGGTTGTCCAAGAAATCAGTGCTAGCGGCACCTATACGTGTGCCATGGCGGACAACACGGGCTGGTGTTGGGGGGCTAATGGCAACGGACAATTAGGCAATAAGGCCAACACTAATACCAAATTGCCGGTTAAAGTCCTCAAGAGCGATGGCACCACACTCACCAATATGGTGCATGTCGTTGCGAGTGTGAATGGCGGCCATAGCTGTGCCATCACCGACACCAACCTCTTGTGGTGCTGGGGGCTCAATGGATCGGGGCAACTCGGCATTGGCACCGAGGTCAACGCCAATGGCGCCGTGCGTGTCAAGAAGAGTGCCAGTCTGACACTCGACACCGTCAGTGCCGTCAGCCTAGGCGGTGAACATACCTGTGCCATCGTTGCAACGACCGTCTACTGCTGGGGCAATAGTCTCTATGGTGAAACCGGCCTTGGTACGATCAGCACCAAAACCACCTATGCCACCGTGGTAACCAATGCAAACGGCACCCCATTTACCGGGGTAAGTGAAGTCAGCGCCGGATTCCGCCACACCTGCGCGGTTAAATCAGGGAATGTCTGGTGTTGGGGTCTCGGCCTACAAGGCCAATTAGGTGACGACACACTACGGGCAAACAAAGTGCACCCCGTACAAGTAGTGAAATCTGATGGTTCAACATTGAGTGATGTCACTCATGTGAGTAGCAGAGGGTTCCACACCTGCGCCATGACATCTGCCGGCGAAATGTGGTGCTGGGGATCCAATGAATTTGGACAAATCGGTGATGGCACCACGTTAGAGAGCACAGTGGGGAGCAACATCATGCCGCCAGGGCGCTCACGGGCAGTCCGCGTATTGCGAAGTGCCGGCACGCCACTCACCGGTGTGACCGCAATCGCGGTCGGCTACAGCAGTAGTTGTGCCCTGATAAGTGGCGCAGCCTGGTGTTGGGGGCTCAACGACAAAGGCCAGCTCGGCGATGGTACCACGACTAACCGCCTCTATCCCGTCCAAGTCATCATGACCAATAGTACACCCCTCACGAATGTTGATAGCATCAGTAGCGGGGGCCAGCATACCTGTGCCATTGCGAATCAAAAAGCGCTCTGTTGGGGTAACAATAGTGCAGGACAGCTTGGCGACAATACCCTGATCAACAAGCTCCGAGCGTTTATCCTCGGGTTGTAATGCCAGGATTTTGCACTCTGCGTCGCCAAGAGCGACGCCGAGTGCGGGTTGGGGTATTACTGTCACGTCACACACAATCTCGGCCGATTGGGCGTTTCTGACGAAAAAAACCATAGGGGTCAGGCAGTTTTTTTCCAAAAAAGACAAATAATCACAAAAAATCGTCCCATGACCGGTGCATCATGGGACGAATCGTACGGGAAGGTTATTTGCCGTAGCGCCAGCGATAATAATGTTGACCGACATTGCCCATTTCGACTTGATAGCCGGCAGGATTGCTGGGCGTGTAGGTCAAAATCCGGCGCTCGAAGGGTTGTACCAGCGACCATTGCGACACACCAGCAATGTTGGTACGCATCCAATACGCATCACCGATGGGATAGCCAAACGCGGCCACCCAATCAAACAAGGCACCATTGCTATAGCGGCCACCGCTATAAACCAGCCCCGTTTGATTGAGGAAGGTGCGAAAGACATCAGGAATGTTGTGGTGCGTCTCGGGGACAAATTGGGCATAGCTGACGTTGGCGGGTGGAGTGATGTCTTGGAAGGTGCCGTTGCGCAACAACTGCGTCCGCACCGCTTGGTCGGTTTTGTCAGCTTGGGGGGGCAATACCATCGCCAAGGTGGCGTAGCTGGGGGCGTCGGGATTGACCACCCGTGGATCACCCGCGAGGACTTCTTCGTTGGGGGTGCGCGATTCGATGGTGGTATCGCCGGTCTGGACTCGCCCCGTCACCATTTCGCTGACCAGCAAGCCGTTGGTGACGAACCATTGTGAATTGCGATCGCCATTGACGTTGTTGATTTCCATGCGGGCTTTGTCGAAATACTGCACCAAGCGTTGGCCACCATTAAACGATTCGAGGCGCCCATCGCCGATTTGCGGACCCCAGACCCACGAGCGCACGGCGCGTTGTTGTTGCACCGCCAAATCGGCCCGTTGCCAAATTTGTTTGATAGCAGGATCCGCAAAGCCACTGGGGATGACGGGGGTGGGATCTTTGAAGGCGGCGATTTTGTCGCGGGTGATATCGAGGTAGGTAGTGCCGTTGTTGACGCTGGTTTCGATGGCACTGCCTTCGAACCATTCGTTCCAACTGGTAATGATGGCGACTTGGGCGCCATAGGCGCGGGCGTTGTCCCAGCCACTGCGGTAATAGTCACCATTGGCGCGGTCTTTGCGATGGCCGGCGCGGTAGCGCATATCGTCGTAGCCGGGCATGACGGTGGCAAAAAAGGGCTTGTTGGCACCATGACTGGCATTGTAGTCGTTGAGCTTGCGATTGTAGGAGCTCATCGCTTTGCCCGACGCTGATTCCCAGGTAACATCATAGAAATGCAGGGCATCAAACACATCGAGCAACGAAAAATTGACCCCACCACCCAACCAAAACTGGGTACGCTGGGGGTCGATGCGGTCGCGGGTGGCTTGCCAATCGGCGCGGCTACCGCGGCCACCGGGCAGGATGGTGTCGTTCCAAAAGACAAATACGGGCTTGCCGTCACGCTTCCAATAGGCGGGACTGCTCGTATATTTGGCCATTTCTTGCATGTTGCGAGCCATGGCATCGTTGGAATTCAGGGTGGGGTCACCTACCGGATCTACACTAAACGCCACCCGGAAACCACCCATGGCTTCGGCTACTTGCAATACTTTGGCACACGAATAGCGCCACGTACAGATAAAGCCATCAATGCCGGCGTTTTTGGCGTCGGTAATTTGACGACGAATCACCGCTTCGCTTTTGCTATCGTATAAATCGGCCGGGTGGTCGCTCATGCGGCTGGGGTCCCAACTCAAGCGATTCCACCAACTATAATAATAGGCAAACACTTCACGGCCACCATCGGCATGTGCCACGGGGGGGGCGGCACGATAGGGCAATAGTACGGCCATAAGCAGACACACCAACAACAGAGTACGCGACATGATGGCTCCAAAAAAAAAACTGCTATTGATTCATTATAACAATATCACTATCAAAAAAACCAACCCATTAATGTGGTACGGCATCACAACAATATTTGGTACAATAGAATCGTTCTGCAAGCAGATGGTGAATATATGACGGCAACACACACTCTCGGCATTCTTGGTGGGGGGCAATTAGCCCAAATGTTAGCCCTTGCGGCTATTCCGCTAGGGATTCGTTGCCATGTATACGACCCGAGCGGCGATGCACCGGCGGCACTCGTTGCTGCACATACCGTCGCCGATTATACCCACAAACCTTCACTCGAGGCCTTTGCAAAAACGGTCGATGTGATTACCTACGAATTCGAAAATGTGCCGGCGGCCACGGCGCAGTTTTTGAGTACCTTACGGCCACTCTACCCTATCGCCAATGCCCTCGCAATTGGCCAAGACCGCCTGCACGAAAAGCAGTTTTTTAGTGATTTAGGCTTTAGTACGGCGCCATTTGCGGCGGTCGACCAAACCACCAGCGTGGCTCAAGCCATCAGCCGCACCAAACTCCCTGCCATCATCAAAACCCGCCGCAACGGCTATGACGGCAAAGGCCAACAACGGATTACCAGCCTGACCCAAGCCTATCAAACCGTGGTCGACATGGCTGGCACTGATTTGCTCATCGAAGGAGTAGTGCCATTCACCCGTGAATTATCGTTGTTGGTGGTGCGTGACCGCTTTGGGGCAATTAATCGCTACCCGCTGGTCGAAAACCACCACCACGAGGGAATTTTGCGGCTGTCAATAGCTCCAGCCGCCAACGTCCATCCCCAAGTCGACGCCTTGGCCGACGCTATCGCCCACCAAGCCGTAGCCGCCCTCGATTATGTGGGGTTGCTGGCCATTGAATGCTTCGAAGTCATGACCGCCAACGGACCCACCCTCGTCATCAACGAGATGGCACCGCGAGTGCATAATTCGGGGCATTGGAGCATCGAAGGTGCGGTGACTTCACAATTCGAAAACCATGTACGGGCGGTATGTGGCTTACCAATCGCCCCTACCAACCTGCGTGGCATGTGCGCCATGATTAACCTCATCGGTGCCATCCCCGAGCTAGCCCAAGTGCCTGCTGGCGTACATGTGCACGTGTACCACAAAACGCCCCGGCCAGGGCGCAAAGTGGGGCATCTGACCATCGTGGCACGCGACATGGCCACCCTAATGCGCAAAGTCGAAGAATGCCGTCCACTCGCCGGGGTCTGGTTGCCCGCAAATGATGACGCCCTGCACCCACCCAAATCCAAGCGCCCCAAAGCGACCGAGTAATCCTCCTTTATCGATAACTGAATGGAGACGACAATGACGTACGGCTACCACGGTGCAGTGTTGCACGTAGACATGACCACGCAGACCACGCGGGTCGAACACCCCGATGCCAACTTCTATCGCATCTACGCCGGTGGCGGGTTGATGGGCACCTATTACCTGCTCAAAGAAACCCGCGCCGGTATCGATCCCCTCGGCCCCGACAATTTGTTGATTTTCAACAATAGCGTCGTGGCCGGCTACCCAGCCGCCGGCTTGGTGCGCTATATCGTCACCACCAAATCACCCCTCACCAACGGCATCGGCGAAACCCGCGCCGAAGGGCGTTGGGCCATATCGCTCAAGATGTGTGGCTACGACGCCATCGTCGTGCATGGCGCAGCGAGTAGTCCTACCGGGTTGCTGATTCACGATGGCGCCGTCTCGTTTTTTGACGCCACACCACACTGGGGCAAAACCGTCGGACAAACCACCGACATCCTCGAAAACCAATACGGCACTGACATTGATGTGGCCGCCATTGGACCCGCCGGCGAGCACCAAGTGCGCTACGCCAACATTGTCAGTAGCCGCACCCACCAAGCCCAGCGCCACGGCGTAGGGGCCGTGATGGGCGCCAAAAACCTCAAGGCCATCGTGCTCAAGGGTGGGGCGTTGCCCCCCGTGGCGCACCCCGAGAAGTTGGCTGCCATCAATGCCACTTTTAGCCGCGATATCGAGCATAACGTGTTGTCGATGTGGCAAAAAAACTTGCCGGGCTTTGCGGTGTGGGTGCACACCCACGGCCTCGATGCCGCCCTCAATACCCACAACTATAGCACCGCCCAATTCGGCCATCTCGAGGCCTACGAAGCGTCACAGTGGCTACCCCACGCCATTGGCGTGTCACGCTGCCCGGGCTGCCCCAACGATTGTATGAAAATCTACCACAATGCCGCCGATACCGACCTCGACCCGCGCGCCAGCGCTATGCACCAAGAGGTCAGTGGCACACTCGGACCCAACATCGGCACCAGCGATGCCCGCGTGATTATGCGCTTTAATAATTTGTGTAACCAGTGGGGGCTCGACCCGGTGTCACTGGGCTTTACCTTGTCGTTTGCCATGGAAGCGCATGCCAATGGGCTCATCAGCACCGCCGACATGGATGGCATCGATTTGACCTTTGGTGACCACACCGCCGCTCTCGCCATGATGAAAAAAATTACCTACCGCGACGGCTTTGGCGCCATTCTCGCCGAAGGCAGCCAACGCGCCGCCGCCCAGATCGGCCAAGGGAGCGAGCGCTACGCCATGCATGTCAAAGGGCTCGAAATCGTGCCGTTTGAGCCACGCAGCCAAAGTAACTTGGCCCTGGGCTATGCCACCGCGCCCATCGGGCCCCGCTACGACATCTGCGAGCACGACTGGGACTTCGACACCCAAGTAGGCTGGGAACATTCGCTCGATTACTCCCGCACCTTGGGGATTATCGAGCGCATCCCGATGGAATTTGTCGGCGCCAAAAAAGTGCGCAACTACAAGGCCCTGCACAACCTCTGGTCGGCGGCTGACGCCTTGGCCTTTTGTATTTTTGCCATCGCCCCTACCCGCGCGATCAGCCTGCAGACCATGACCGATATGCTGGCGGCGGTAACCGGCTGGGAAACGTCGTCGCACGAATTGTTGCGCTTCGGCGAACGTCGCACCCACCTAATGCGCATCTACAACACCCGCGAAGGACTCGGCCGCGCTGACGACACCCTGCCCGAACGATTTTTCACTGAACCCATCGATAGCGGCGCCAAACAAGGGGTGGTCATCGACCGTGCCAAATTCGCAGATGCCATTAGCCTCTATTATGAAATGATGGGCTGGGATCAAGACGGCGTCCCCTTAGCGGGCACGCGCTACGACCATCACATCGAATGGACGTTGCAGGCATGATTACCCGTATCACGAGTCATGACCAGCGTTACGACCTCGCACCCGGCGAAGGCGCCGACGCAGTGCATACCAACCCCCAATACGCCTATGCGGTCTGCCTGTTGCACGACGACAGTGGACTACAAGGGAGTGGGCTCGCGTTTACGCTGGGGGGCGGTAATGCGCTGGTCTGCCACGCTATCGACATCCTCGCCACCGCATTAGTAGGGCGTGACATCGAAGAATTAATGGCAGAGTGGGGCACCGTCTACCAACGGCTCGCCAATCATCATCAGTTACGCTGGTTGGGGCCCCACAAAGGGGTGGTACATTTGGCGCTGGCCGCCATCACCAACGCGTGTTTTGATTTGTGGGCCAAACGGCGTGGCGTACCGTTGTGGCGATTGCTACTCGACCTCAGCCCCGCCCAGATTGTGGCCTTGCTCGATTTGCGTTACCTCGAGGATGTATTGCCCCCCGCACGGGCGCTGGAGCTTATCAGCGCTGCCCAAGCCAGTCGCCCCGAACGGATGGGAGTGATTGCCAGTGGCTACCCCGGCTACGACACGTCGGTGGGCTGGTTTCATTATGACGAGCAACAAGTCCGTGAAAACGCCAAACGGGCGCTGGCGGCGGGCTTTGGCGCCATCAAGCTCAAAGTAGGCGCCCGTGACCCCAATTACGACCTACGCCGCGCCGCCGCGGTGCGTGAGGCGGTGGGTGACCAGACCACGGTAATGCTCGACGCCAACCAACAATGGACGCTCCCCCAAGCGCTCGAGATGTGCCAGGCCTTGCAACACATTAACCCACTCTGGGTGGAAGAACCGACCCACCCTGACGATTTGCTCGCCCATCAAACAATCGCCCGGGCGATAGCCCCCGTCAAAGTGGCGGCCGGCGAGCATGTGCCCAATGCGATTGTCTTCAAAAATTACCTGCAACTGGGGGCCATGCACTATGTCCAAGCCGATTGTGTGCGGGTGGGCGGGATAAGCGAATTCCTCACGATTAGCCTATTGGCCCGCCATTACAATCTGCCGGTAGCGCCCCATGTAGGCGACATGGGGCAGATTCACCAACACCTGGTATTGTTCAATCATATTGCCCTTGACCACCAAAAACTCTTTTTGGAATATATTCCTCATCTGCGCCAGCACTTCGTGCACCCCGCCAGCGTACGCGATGGCGTTTATCACACTCCACAGGAACCAGGCAGCAGTAGTGATTTGGTAGACATGGATGCGTAGGGGTAGGGGCGATGGAAGCGTAGTAGGGGCGAGTAGCGTAGGGGCGATGGAAGCGTAGTAGGGGCGAGTAGCGTAGGGGCGATGGGCACGTAGTAGGGGCGAGTAGCGTAGGGGCGATGGGCACGTAGTAGGGGCGAGTAGCGTAGGGGCGATGGGCGAATACGGGCGAATAAATTCGCCCTTTTATTCGCCCTTACGTTATTACGTTATTACGACACCGTAGGCTCATTCACCACCGCCATCCGCCCATCCCAGCATGCCGGCGCATCCGCCATCGCCCCATCGCCCCATCGCCCCGTACGGGCGAGCGAGTAGTCGCGTACCGGCGAACGGCGCGTACCGGCAAACGGCGCGTACCGGCAAACGGCGCGTACCGGCAAACGGCGCGTACCGGCAAACGGCGCGTACCGGCAAACGGCGCGTA
>CANFUF010000106.1 GCA_947450095.1 Roseiflexaceae bacterium | reverse complement strand
TCACTCGATTTTTTACAACGGCGTGATAATCGAGCGGCCTTGACTCCTGCTGAAGCGGCTGGTCTGTTTGCCATATTGCCATGGCTGGGGAATCAGGCAACGACGATTGGCTGCAAAGGACAATTACTCGGGCCGATTTCGTTGGCGGCCCAGCTGACCGACGAAGCCCAAATTCCGTTGATTGCCGATGCCGTGTTGTTTGAAGGGCTGGTCCAGCATTTGTGTCAACGGGCGCGTTGGCAGGCTGAATTATTGGGGCGCGCCCAACGTCCCGTGTTGATGTGTATCGATGAACCATTCCTCGACGTGCTTACTTCGCCGTTTTTGAGTATTGATCGGGATGAATTGTGGTTGGCGTTAGCGCGGGTCCTTGATGCCTTACCTTGTCAACGGGCGGTGGCCGTGAGTGGTGATGTGGCTTTGTCCGCAGTGCTCGAATTGCCGATTGATGTGGCGATTACCAATAGTTGGGATTATGCCCAGCGGATTATCGAGGCAGCTCCACAGCTGCGTGAATTTTTGCAACGGGGTGGGAAGTTGGGGCTGGGGTGTGTCCCATTGCAGGATGGGGATGACGTGTTGGCGCTTGCCCAGCATAAGCTGATGCAGGTAATTGATCAATTAGGTGCGGCGGGTATCCCCGCCCAAAACTTGATTGGGCGGTTATTTGTGATGCCAGTGGCGTCGCTTGGGCAAATTGACATAGCAGTTGCCGAATCAGTGGTGACCACTACCTGTCGCTTGGCAGATAGGGTGAGTCATCAATTACAAAATCTCGTTGCAGTAAAGGAGTAACGCCATGCGCGTCGTTGTCACCGGGTCGTTAGCATACGACTACATCATGAATTTCCCCGGGTTGTTTAAAGATCATATTTTGCCTGATCGGGTGCACATGTTGTCTGTGAGCTTCCTCGTTGACTCGATGAAGCGTATGCGTGGTGGTGTGGCCGGCAACATTGCCTATTCGATGGCGTTGTTGGGGTTGCAGCCATTGGTGGTGGCTGCGGCAGGGCAAGACTTTGGCGAATACCGTCAGTGGATGACTAGTCAAGGAGTCGATGCCAGTGGGATTCACGAGGTGATTGGTGAATTCACCGCCTCGTGTTTTATCAACACCGACCAAGCCAACAATCAATTGGTAGCGTTTTATACAGGGGCTATGGCCCGCTCCCGCGATTTGTCATTGTTGGGCTTTGGGTTGACCGCAAACGACCTCGTGGTCATCTCCCCCACGGACCCCGAAGCAATGGCGCGCTATGTGCGGGAATGTCGCGAAATGGGTGTGCCGTTTTTGTTTGACCCAGGCAAGCAAACACCCCGCCTCACTGCTGAACAAATCCTCGATGGACTTGATGGTGCCTATGCCTTGATCGGCAACGATTATGAATTTGCCATGATGGCCCAAGTGACGGGCAAAAGTGAGCGTGAGCTGATCGAAAGTGTGCCGTTGACCGTCATCACCCAAGGGGAAAAAGGCTCGATCGTGTCTGAATCACGCAATGGCACACGGGTCGACACTAGTGTTGATGTGGCGCCTGTCGATGAAGTGCGCGATCCCACCGGGGCCGGTGACGCCTATTTGGCAGGGTTTGTCTTTGGGTTGTCACAACAGCTATCAGCGGTGAAATGTGGTCAAATTGCTTCTTTGGCTGGTGCGTTTGCCATCGAACGCCATGGCTGCCAAGAACACGTGTATACGCCCGCTGAGTTTTATGCGCGCTATGTGACGGCGTTTGGGGCTGATGCGCAGGTGGCGACAGCGTTTGGGGCTGTGTAGTCAGTATCAGCAATTTTGCGGCAAATTATCACCATCAAATGCAAATTATCGGGTATGATGGTAGAATTGAATTTGTGTGCGTTAGTATTCTCATGAGAATACTCACCAATGTATTCAACTTGGTACGTGTTGTGTGTGCGTGCGAAATCACGTACATCAATGTATGTGTATCGATTGATAGTGTGCAGGAGACGATGATGGGTTCATCGTCGTGCCAGATTTGCAGGACTGACATTGCCGTCAGGCATATGGGCCAATGTGCAAGGTTATGAGCGGTGGTATTTCCATCGTGGATTCACTCGGATAGGAATGTTGTAAGGAGTAGGGGATTTATGACCAAGCAGTATGACATCAAGGACATCAGTTTGGCCGAACAAGGCCGCAAACGGATGAACTGGGCCGAAAACGAAATGCCCGTGTTGCGCCAGATTCGTGAGCGCTTCAAAAAAGAACAACCCTTTAAAGACTTGCGCGTGTCAGCATGTTTGCACGTCACCGCCGAGACAGCCAATTTGATGGCTACCCTCGCTGCGGGTGGTGCCGATGTGGTTATTGCCGCCTCGAATCCCTTGTCAACCCAAGATGACATTGCTGCCACCTTGGTTGCCCACGAAGAAATCCCCGTCTATGCCATCAAGGGCGAAGACAACCAGACCTACTACCGGCACCTCGAAGCCGCTCTGGCTCACGACCCCCACATCACCCAAGACGACGGTGCCGACCTCGTGTCAGGTATCCTCAAAAACCGTCGCGACCTCATCCCCCAAATGATCGGCAGCACCGAAGAAACCACCACGGGTGTGATTCGTTTGCGCGCCATGGCCGCCGATGGGGTATTGCCTTTCCCCGTTATCGCCGTCAACGACAGCGATACCAAGCACTTGTTTGACAACCGCTACGGCACCGGCCAAAGCACCCTCGACGGCATCATCCGCGCCACCAACGTGTTGTTGGCCGGTAAGACCTTCGTCGTGGCTGGCTACGGCTACTGCTCACGCGGTATCGCCGAACGTGCCCGCGGCATGGGCGCCTGGGTCATCGTAACCGAAGTCGACGCCGTCAAAGCCCTCGAAGCCGCCATGGATGGCTTCCGCGTGATGCCGATGGTCGAAGCCGTGGCCCAAGCCGACTTTGTGGTCACTGCCACCGGCAACAAGCACGTGCTTGACGCCGAACACTTTGCCGTGATGAAGGACGGTTGTATCGTCGCCAACAGCGGTCACTTCAACGTCGAAATCAACCTCGACGCCATTGAAGCCATCACCCTCGAAAAGCGCCAACCCCGCCCCTTCGTTGACCAATACATCTTGGCCGGCGGTCGCCGCATCAATGTGCTCGGTGAAGGTCGCTTGATCAACTTGGCCAGCGCCGAAGGTCACCCCAGTGCCGTGATGGATATGTCGTTTGCCAACCAAGCCTTGGCCACCGAATATCTGATCAAGCACCAAGGCAAGTTGACCGCCGCCGTGCACGCATTGCCTAAGGCCGTCGATGCCGAAATCGCCGCCCTCAAATTGCGCGCCATGGGTATCAACTATGACGTGTTGTCGGGCGCCCAAGTCAAGTACCTCGGCTCGTGGGAAGAAGGCACCTAATTCGGGTTTTCTGTAGTGGGGGCGTTACCGCCCCCACTGCGTGATTATTGTTCCATGATGGCGGATATGCCTGATGGTACGCTGTTTTTATGAGCAAATAAACACCGCGTGCACCGCTAGATGTGGCTTAGGTAAGGAATAGGCATGGCAACGAATTTTATGAAGTCGCCCTCATTGCTGTTCACCTCTGAATCGGTGACCGAGGGCCATCCAGACAAGTTGTGTGACCAGGTATCCGACGCGGTACTTGATGCGTTTTTGCGCATCGATCCCCGTGCGCGTGTCGCCTGCGAAACCGCAACCACCACCGGTCTGGTCGTCGTGATGGGTGAAGTGACCGTCGACGGCTACGTCGATGTCCAAGAACTCGTCCGTCAGACCGTGCGCGAAATCGGCTATACCGGCGGCAAGTTCTACTTTGATGCCGATAGCTGTGGCGTCGTGGTGGCCTTGCACGGGCAATCACCCGACATCGCCATGGGCGTCGATCAAGCCCTCGAAGCCAAAAATGGCGAAATGACCGATGCCGAAGTCGAAGCCGTCGGGGCTGGCGACCAAGGCATGATGATCGGTTTCGCCTGTAACGAAACCCCCGAATTGATGCCGTTGACCATCAGCTTGTCCCACCGCTTGACCCGTGAATTGGCCATGGCCCGCAAAAGCGGTCTGATGCCCTTCCTCGGACCAGACGGCAAGAGCCAAGTCACCGTCGAATACGCCCACGGCAAGCCGGTGCGGATTCACACGGTGGTCGTCAGCACGCAACACACGGCCGACATCGATCAGGGCGACCTGCGCGAAAGCGTCCAAGAACAAATCCTCGCCAAAGTATTGCCGGCTCACTTGATGGAAAAGCACCCCACCGTGCACATCAACCCCACCGGTCAATTCATTGTTGGTGGTCCGCATGGTGATGCCGGCTTGACCGGCCGCAAAATCATCGTCGACACCTACGGTGGCGTGGCCCGCCACGGCGGTGGTGCATTCTCGGGCAAAGATCCGACCAAGGTCGATCGTAGCGCCGCCTATGCCGCCCGCTATGTCGCCAAAAACGTCGTCGCCGCTGGGTTGGCCGATCGCTTTGAAGTGCAATTGTCGTATGCCATCGGCGTGGCTCGCCCGGTATCGATTAGCATCGAAAGCTTTGGTACCGCCAAAATCGACGAAGTCAAACTCGCCAAGTTGATTGACGAAATGTTTGACTTGCGCCCAGGTGCCATCATCCGCGACCTCAAGTTGCGCCGCCCGATTTATCGCCAAACCGCCGCCTATGGTCACTTTGGTCGCACCGACATCGACTTGCCGTGGGAAGCCACCGACAAAGCCGATGCCCTGCGCCGCGCTGCTGGCCTGTAAGCATTCTGGTTATGATCCTCGGCGCTGGCTTGCTAGCGCAGAGGATTTTTTTGTGGATTACGCGCATCTCTCTCGCTACTCTGTGTGAAAGGAAGTGCTGATGACTACGCCATTACTCGACGTCCGTCCCGGCCTGACCGACAAAATCGTCTTGGTGACCGGCGGTCTGGGGGGGATTGGCCGCGCCTGTATTGCCGCCTTGTTGGCCCATGGCGCCCGCGTCGCCTTTACCTATGCCGACCGCCGCGAATCTGCCGAGGCCGCCGAGGCACTCGTTGCCACCAATCCCACCCATTTATCAGCACATCCCTTGGATTTACGCTCGTTTGCCTCAATCCAAGCCTGTATGGCTCAGGTGTTGGCACGCTGGTCCCACATCAACATCCTCATCAACAACGCCGCCGTCGGCTCTGCCACCGTTACCAGCTATGCCGACGACACCTACACCCAAGATTCGGCCATGCTCACCATCAATGCCGACGGTAGCCTTAAAGTCTGCCAACTTTTTTTGGCGGCAGCCCAAGATACGCTCCATACGATACCCCGCAAAATCATCAACTTTAGTTCGGTGGGTGGCGGCATCCAAAACTTCCCAGGTTTTCGGCTGTCTGACGGCATGAGCAAGGCTGCGGTTGCCTTTATGACTCAGCAATTGGCTGCCGAATTAACCCATACCCTCATCGATGTCTTTGCGATTTGCCCCGGCGCCACCAACACCCCCATGTTCCAAGCCAGTACCCTCAACGGCATGAGCGCTGAGCAACAGCACGAATTCACCGCCTCGTTGCCCAAAGGTCGTTTGATTGAGCCCGTCGATATCGCCAATATTGTGCTCTTTTTGGCATCAGATTATTCGACCCCCATGCATGGTGCCGTCATCGATGCCTCGATGGGGTTGGGGGTGCGTCCCGGCTTGATTACCGAGCGAGGTCACTAAGCATGGAATTCAAAAACCTTAATGACGTCGATATCACCACCATTCACGCCGCCTTTGTCGATGCCTTTTCGCAATACGCCGTGCCCATGACGTTGTCGGTGACGGACCTCGCCAGCATGATGCGGTTGCGCAGTTATGCGGCGGAGCACTCGTTGGGCTGTGTTGTGGATGGGCTGTTGGTGGGCTTCGTGCTGGTGGGCGTTCGTCAGGTGCAGGGTGTGTGGCGGGCATACGACGTGGCCACCGGTGTGATTAGCGCCTATCAACACCAAAAAATCGGCACCCAGTTGCTCACCCAACTATTGCCACGGCTGAAAGCTGCGGGTATGGCTACATTTCAACTCGAAGTGCTTGCGCAAAATGAGGCAGCCCAAGCCCTTTATCGCAAGCAAGGCTTTCAGGTCACCCGTCGTCTTTGTTGTTATCAAAAAACGTGGGGGCACAGCGGTGAATTGGCAGGGCACTCGTCGTCATCTGCATCGCTTACCGCGCTGGCCGATGTCGACGAAGTGCAGTTTGGGTCATTCGTGCCCAGCTGGCAAAATGCCTTGGCCACCTATCGGATTGATCCTGACCAATACCATCTCGAAACAATCACTGACGGCGCTGAATTGCTAGCCTACGGCATCATCCAGCGCCACAACTATACTATTTTGCAGCTAGGCATCGCGCCCCACTTGCGGACTCCTGCGCTGCTTGACACGCTCCTCGACCGCCTTGCCCAAGCGGTGGCGGCACCGCGCCTGCGGATTTTGAATATCGAAGCCGATTCGTGGCTCGATCAGCAATTCCAGGCATTGGCGTGGGAGAACATGGTCAATCAATACGAAATGAGTATCTCGTGTGCTAGATGAATACCGCATTTTCAATTTTCAATTCTCCATTTTCAATTTATATGTCTCGCACAGAGGACGCAGAGGACGTAGTAGAGACGCAGCATGCTGCGTCTCTACTACGTCAATCACATTTTTTTGTTATGATAATACATGGAATAGGGAATATACGAGGAGACGACGATGGAACGTGCCAATGCATTTGATTTTATTGGGCCCAAAACACTAATCGGTCCCGAGCTCAAGGTCGGCGATAAGGCTCCGGCGTTTGTGTTGCTCGGCCAAGATCTCAAGGATCTCGATAGTGCCACCTTGGCCGGCAAGCCAATGTTGATTAGCGTCGTGCCGTCGGTTGACACCGGTGTCTGTGATTTGCAGACCAAACGGTTCAACGAAGAAGCCGGCGCCCAAGGCGACAAAATCGCCTTTTTGACCGTCAGTGCCGATTTGCCCTTTGCGTTGCGGCGCTACTGTGGCGCCAACGACATCAAAAACATCGTAGTCGCCACCGACCATCGCACCATGGCGTTTGGCGCCGCCTATGGCACCTACGTCAAAGAAATCCGCCTCGAAAGCCGGGCCGTGTTTGTGGTTGATGCCAAGGGCGTCATCCAATACGCCGAATACGTGCCCGTCGCTGGCCAACACCCCAACTACGACGCTGCGTTGGCCGTCATCACCGCATTGGTGTAATTGCTGGTTGGCAACCATAATTTGGGTAACGGGGACAGGTGATACCACAGGTGTCACCTGTCCCTTGGTATAATCAAGGCAATTATTGGCTGCGAAAGGAATCCCCCATGTCACTCAATCACGTCTGGCCGCTGACTGCCACGATTGCCCCTACTGGCCATTTGACTATTGCTGGCCACGATGTGGTCGAGTTAGCTTCGCAATACGACACGCCGTTGTATCTGTTTGACGAATTCACTATCCGTGATATGTGTCAAGCCTATATACGCGCTTGTCGTGACTGTGGTGCCGGTGACGCCATCGTCCATTATGCCGGCAAAGCGCTGTTGACCACTGCCATTGCCCAATTGGTCTATAGCGAAGGCTTGGCGCTCGACGTGGTGTCGGGTGGCGAATTGGCGTTGGCATTACACGCCGGCGTACCGGCGTCGCACATCCATCTACATGGCAACGCCAAAACCCCCCGAGAAATCGACGAGGCCTTGGCGGCTGGGATTGGTGCGATTGTCGTCGACAATCTCGACGAGTTGGCCCTAGTTATCACCAAAACCAACGGCCGCGCTACGCCTTTTCACATCCAAATCCGGGTAACCCCCGATATTGCCGCCGACACCCATCATCACATCCAGACGGGGCATTATGCCTCGAAATTCGGCTTCCCCCTCGAAGCCTTACCGCAGGTAGGGGCGATGATCAAGGCCGCCAGCGGTGTGCACTTGACTGCTATCCACGCCCACCTCGGCTCGCAGATTTTTGATGCCCACACCCATGTGGCCGCCGTCGATGTGTTGCTCGATCAGGTGGCCATGCTCCAGCGCGACTATGGGATTGCCATCGAAGCACTCAACATTGGTGGTGGGCTGGCCGTAGCCTATGTGGCTGACCAGCAACCACCCGATATCACTACCGCAGTGGCGGCGATTTGGCAACAGTTGCTGGCAGGGTGTGCCCGTCACGGCCTCGGGCGCTTGCGCCTCGAACTCGAACCCGGGCGCTCGATTGTAGCGCGGGCTGGGGTGGCGGTGTACCGCGTGATTGGTGGCAAGGCGGTGCGTAATTTGCCGCGCTGGGTGCATGTCGATGGCGGTATGGCCGACAACATTCGCCCCGCCTTGTATGGCGCCAAATACACCGCCCTGATTGCCAATCGGGCCGAAGCTGAGGCCGACGAAGTGGTCAATGTGGCCGGGCGCTATTGCGAATCAGGCGACGTGCTGTTGCACGATACGGCGCTGGCTTCCCCCCAGGTGGGCGATTTGGTGGCGTTGGCGACGGCTGGTGCCTATACGGTGAGTATGGCGAGTAATTACAACCTCGTACCCCGCCCGACCGTACTGTTGCTCCGCGCTGGTGCAGTCCAAGTGATGCGCCGCCGCGAAAGTTATGCCGATATGTGGCGACTCGATGGCTAATTGAAGTTTTGGCATCATTTCTGCAACTTTTTGCGACATCCTGACGTAAAACTCGCATACCCCGTGACACCAATCCAAAAACCTTGTATATTGAGAAAAAGAAAATTGGGTGTCACGGGGCCTTCCGTTTTTTTGATTGGGTAGTACATAAAGGAATCGCCATGAGCAATCAAGCTGGGTCGGCGTTTTGGACTTGTCCGCAGTGTGGGGGCATGGGGTCGGTGCTCGACAGTCGTTGCCCGCAATGTAACGCGGTGCGCCCCATCAACGCCGCCACCACCACGGTGACGCCTATCAATACTAATTCCCCTGTTACCGCGCCATTGACGCCCATCGTCGGGCAAGTCATCCCCATCAATCAACCCCAAGTGCAATCCATCGGCCAAGTGCAATCCATCGGCCAACAAACCTGCCCACGCTGCGGCACCGTAAACAGTGGGTCGGCGTTGGCGTGTAGCAGTTGTGGCGTCTTTTTGAGTCAGCCGATGCCGGCGAGCACGTCGACCCGTGCACCCCGCAGTCGCATCGTGGCAGCCCTGTTGGGGCTGTTCCTCGGTTTTTTTGGGGTGCAGTATTTTTATATGGGGCGGCGGCCATTGGGGATTTTTTGTGTGGCGCTGTGTTGGACGGGCTTCCCAGCGGCGGTTGGCTTCATGGAAGGGTTGCGCTTACTCGTCATCGATGACGCCCAGTTTGCCCGTGAATGTGTGGGGTAGGTATGACGGGTGTGTGATGGGGGAACACCCCCGTCATTGCGTGGGGCGACGTCACTATTTGGCGGAGGTGGTCTCACACCAAATGAAAAACTTCTTCGAGGATCGTCAGTGATGTATCAGCAGACCCGCTACTGAGTGTCTCGAAAAACGGCGCCATCGAAGCTTGCCAGCGCGCATTGACCTCTTCGTTTTGCATGCCGGCCACTGCCGCGGCAAAATCGGGCGTTTCGACATAGCCCACAAGCAACCCATCCGTGTGCAAAAACAGTGAATAATTGTGCCAACCGTTGCGCGTCAGCGCCGTCTGCATGTCAGCCCAGACTTGCTGGTGGCGCAGTTTGTATTCGGCGAGCATGTCGGCGCGCACTTTGAGCAAAAAACAAACACGTTGCATAAACAATACCTCGATTCAAAAACGATGTGGCTATGGTAGCACGAAGTAGTGAAAGTGTATCACCAATTCACGCAATGCATCAACAAATTACTCACAAAAATATGCTATATTTCTGACATACATTGAAAAAATTACCCCCGCTACGGTGAATGGAGCGCGATGAACGCAGAATTACCATTGGCTGATGATGCCAAATCTACCGAACAGCAAATCATGGCCCGGATGCGTCGGGCTGGGCGCGGCAGTGTCTGGAGCGCAGCTCAATTTCGTGGTATCGCGCAGCGCAATGCCCTCGATCAAGCCTTGACTCGCATGTTGCGCAAAGGGCTGATTCGCCGGATTTGCCACGGTTTATATCTGTACCCGCAATTTCATCCCATGATCGGTGAAGCACCAGCCACCGTGTCCGCCGTGCTCACCGCACTCAATGCCACGGAACCCACCCCGCTGGTGGCGAGTGGCGTCTATGCTTGTTTTTTGTTGGGGATGATTCATGACATGCCCAGCGAAATCGTGTTACTCAGCGTAACCACCACTCGAGACATCCAGTTACCCACCGTGCGTGTGCGAATTCGCAAAACTGCACCGCGCTATATGGCAGGGGGTGGGCGTTTGAGTGGCGTCCTCATCCAAGCCTGGCGCCACATGGGAGCCGAACAGATAGACGATGCCCATATCACTTGGCTCCGTCAGCAGATTCCCGCTGTGAGCAGACATACCTTGCAGGCCGACGAAGCCCTCGCCCCCGCGTGGATGCATGGGCGCTTGCGCCAGTTGTATGAAGTATGAAGTATGAAGATCGCAGGTGCGAGGCATGCCTTGACCCTATACCGGCGTAATCGTCATAGTCAGCGTGTCGTGCACCAGTGCTTGCCAGCCGCTGGGGATGACCGTGGTGGCGTCGAGCTGAGTAATCACTGCCGGTCCGACAATCACGTCGTGGGGTACGAGGTGTTCGCGCTGGTAGATGGCCGTCATGACTGCGGTGGTATCGTCATTGGGGTATGTCAATACAGTGTGTACTGGTGTATATGGCGTATCACGAGTTGGGGTGATTGGTGCTGGTAATGGTGTGGCATCGTTGGCCATGGTATGGCGGACCATGGCAATCTCTATGGCCCGCGCTGGGTTAGCGTGACCGTAGCGTCGCTGGTGTAGTTCATGAAATCGTTGTTGGATTTGTTGTAACAGTGCCTCATCAATCAGTGGGATGCCTTGGGTATTACTAATCAATGGCACATCAAGCTCAAAGGCTTGGCCACGGTAGCGCATCGCAAGGTATATGGTATGTCCAAAGGTTTCAGGCTGTTCGCCATCGCTTATCAGTGCCGCAGTTAATTCGTGGGTGGTAGCGATAATGATGGTATTGAGCTGCGCGATGTTGAGTTGGTCAAACCCAATTTGGAGTGTACGGGTGGTACTCCGGGTCACCGCCGCACTCAACATCCCTAGTGCCGACAATACTCCTGGGTAGCGCGGCACAATCACACGAGTCATCCCAAGCTCTTGGGCTAAATGCACCGCATGTAGGGGTCCCGCCCCTCCAAATGCCACCAAGGCAAAATCACGCGGGTTGTGGCCACGTTCGACCGAAATCGTGCGTACTGCCCGTGCCATAGCGGCGTTGACCACTCGAATCGCCCCTAACGCCGCCTCGATGGTATCAGTGTTGATGCGCTGTGCTATATCGGCCACGGCTGTCCTCGCTCGCTGGATGTCGAGTGTCATCCCACCACCCAAAAACGCATCGCTCCGCAAGCGCCCCAGCACCACATTGGCGTCGGTGACGGTGGCTTGGGTGCCGGTGCCGTAGCAGGCTGGCCCGGGTACGGCACCGGCACTTTGTGGCCCGACCCGCAAGGCGCCGCCGGCGTCGCGGCGGATGAGTGAGCCCCCACCGGCACCGACGGTATGGATGTCGAGGCTTGGCAACCGTACCGGCAATCCTCCCACCGCCGATCCACTACTGCGGGGTAAGTCGCCATCGCACAACGCTACATCCGTCGATGTTCCCCCCATGTCAAACGAAATAATCTGTGTGATGTTGATTTGTTGTGCTACTGCAAATGCGCCCACTACGCCTCCTGCTGGACCCGAAAGGGTGGTGCGGGCCGGTAACGCTTGGGCCGTGACTACTCCCATACCCCCGCCATCCGAGGCCATGATGCGTAAGCGGGTTTGGACGGGTAACTGCGTTGCCAAATCACTCAGATAGCGTGACATAATCGGCGCCACGTAAGCATTGACCACGGTGGTGGCCGTCCGTTCGTATTCACGCGCTTCGTTGACAATCTGATGCGACAACGAAATCTGCCAGTTGGGGTTGTGTGCCTGCAAAATTGCTCCGATACGGGCTTCGTGAGCCGGATTGGCATAGGCATGGAGTAAACAGACTGCAATAGATTGCACATGGTGCGCGTCGAGTAATGGAATCAACGCTACAACATCGTCATCGACGAGTGGGGTAATCGTTTGTTGGTCAAAGGTGGTGCGCTCGTTGACCTCGAGGCGTAATGCGTCGGGGACGAGTGGCGCCGGGCGCGTTTGCTCCATGTCATAGAGTGACGGGCGATCCCCTCGGGCAATCACCAGCACATCGCGGAAGCCAGTGGTGGTAATCAACGCAGTGATGGCACCACGCCGCTCAAGCAAGGCGTTGGTGGCGACAGTGGTGCCATGAATTAGGATGTTGGCGGTAGCATGTAGCGCCACTTCGGCTAACAAGGCGGCGCTGGGATTGTGTGGCGTACTTAGGCGCTTGGCGATGCGCAACACACCGTCATCAATCATCACAAAATCAGTAAATGTGCCGCCCGTATCAACACCCATGCGTTGCATCGATTTTTCCTTACTACCCCACAATGATTTGCTTCATTATACCCAATCCCTACACCAAAACCCCACCCCGAGCGTCATTCCCTGCAGTGTGCGTGCCCCCGGGGCGTGACACTTCACGCTTCCGACTTCATGCTTCCTACTTCGGCAGGGTGGGTGCACGCGGGGCGTGACACTTCACGCTTCCGACTTCATGCTTCCTACTTCGGCTGGGTGGGTGCACGCGGGGCGTGGCACTTCACGCTTCCGACTTCATGCTTCCGACTTCGGCAGGGTGCGTGCCCCCGGGGCGTGACACTTCCTACTTCACTTCCTACTTCATGCTTCCTACTTCGGCAGGGTGGGTGCACGCGGGGCGTGGCACTTCACGCTTCCGACTTCATGCTTCCTACTTCGGCAGGGTGG
>CANFUF010000105.1 GCA_947450095.1 Roseiflexaceae bacterium | reverse complement strand
CCATCACAGCATGCGCTAACGTGCCTGAACCAGCAAAAAAATCCATGGCAATTGCAGATTTATCTGTGCGCATTGATAGTTCAAGTATTCTTTTTAACAAGCGAACTGGTTTTGGGGTGTCAAAAATATCATCTGTCTCTGGAAATAGTTTTTTTAACTCTTGTTTTGCTTCTTGGTTATGTCCAACTGTTTCATACGGCCACCACGTCGTAGGAACCACGCCATCTTGAACTTCAGAAAGAAATCGCTTGAGACGTGGAACGTTACCGCCATCTTCACCAAACCAAATGCGATTGTCAGCGACGAGTTCGTCAAGACGTTCACGCGAAACACGCCAACAAGTTCCTTTACTAGGATGAACCTCTCGTCCCGACGGTGTCGTAATTGGATAGTCGTATTTTGCACTATATGACTTAACAGTTAAATTATCTGATTGCCAAGGCCCCCTTTTATCGTTATCTCTATTTGTATATAGATTATCTTGAGCTGAGGTTCGAGGCAACAAATTTAACGTCAAGCCATGTTCATCAGTTCTTTTTTGTTTGGTATTTTTGGCAAAAACAATAATATAGTCATGCATATCACTCATATATGTTGCATCATTTTGTGGTGAAAATTTTTTCTGCCATACCACACTCGCCACAAAATTCTCTTCGCCAAAAATCTCATTCATGATGGCACGCAGATTATGCACTTCGTTGTCATCGATGCTGATAAAGATGACGCCATCTTCGCGCAACAGCTCACGGGCCAGCACAAGGCGTGGGTACATCATTGTCAGCCATTTGGAATGGAAGCGGCCATCGGCGCGGGTGTTGGCAGTCAGTTGGCGGCCATCGCCGTCAACTTTACCGCTCCGGCGCAAGTATTCGGCGACAGGCTCGGCATAGTTGTCAGGGTAGACGAAGTCGTTACCGGTGTTGTAGGGGGGATCAATGTAAATCAGTTTAATTTGGCCAGCATAGCTTTTGCGTAGGATGCGCAACACCTCGAGGTTATCACCTTCGATGATGAGATTTTGACTTTCTGCAACGCCGTCCGCTTGTGGCACCAGTGTGCCCGTGGGGGTCAGCCCAGCCCCACGTTTGGCCTCAGCTTTGCCAACCCACGAGAACTCAAATACTTCACCTTTGGCAGCGCTTTCATCTTCACCGAGGAAGGCTTGAATGGCGGCCACCGTGGGGACGCCGTCACGGCTGCCCGCAAAGAGCTCGGGGGCGAGTTGGCGGAGCGCAGCCAAGCGCTCTGCAAACAAACCAGTGGGATTGTCAAGTGGGCCATTATCTTGGGTGTTTGGTGGTGTAGTCATTTGAATGGCACTCCTTAATTCTCATACATGTACATGATATGGCATTGTAGCATCTGCCACACGTTAAAACGCATCATCGCGATTTTCACTGGCACGTTCAAGCAAGTCTTCGCGTTCGGATTGATCGATGCCAGCGTCAAAATAGATTTCCATCAAGCGGGCGGTATTGCCACCTTGTTGGGAGGTCGCAAACGAGCGATAGGCGTCACACGAAAAACGGGCATCACATTTGGTGCAAATCATCTGCACACCACGGTCTTGCCACATCTGTTGCAAGCGAGCCACTGTCGGTGGAGCAAACTGCCGTGATTCAATCAAGTCGATGATTTCGCCGAAGTGTGCGATTGTTTCCTGCATTCGATTTTGCTGGAAATCGATTTCCACCACTGGGTTCCATTCCGAAAACACCTTGAGTTGCTCAGTGGTCATCTGCGCAATGTTTTGGATTTGTTTGACTTTGGCAGGTGGATCCGTGGCAATGATGCAGGTTCGCTGCACGGTTTTGCCACGCAACGTAGACCAAATGTGGGCATACACTTCGAGTTGCGGGGCGTAGCGTTCACGCTCTTCGTGAATGTAATCGACATTATGGCTTTTGATGTCATAGAGCGTGATTTGATCATGCTCTTCTACCACGTCCACCACACCATGAATCGAATATTTGACCTCATTCGGCGTAATCTGGTTCATCAACGTCAACGGAACTTCTGTTTCGGTCACACGGTTGGCCACTTTTTCACGGAGCTTGTGCCAATACAGCGTCACTTGCCGACGTGCATCATCCAAAGCATCAGGGCCTAAACCATAGCCACTTTCGGCTTGCAATGCTTCATAGGTATCTTCAAAATATTGCAATACGTCGCCTATCGTCAACGTATCTGCAGGTGATTGATGGTCGCTCATCAGCTATTCTCCAATTTGGCGCATGGCAATCAAGCGGTTGTGGATCTCGTCAATACTGCGGTGCACCAAACTACCAAACATCTGGTAGGGGGTGCGTGACGGCGCAAATTCATATTTATGAAACAGCATGTATTGACGTGGACAAGTTTGGTAGCGTATGTAGTCTGCGGTATAGCTATACCGTTTGGGCAACGGCGCATCTGGTTTGCCTGGTTTGGGCATGGTCGTGAGATCAAGCTGCATCACTTCATTGAGCAAGCCAGGCGCACGGCTCAACAATGTCTTGATTGAGCCATGCATCTGGAGTCCTCTGCCCTGATAGCATCCAATGACACACAGATGTTTGGCGCGCGACAACGCCACATAAAAGAGGCGTTGCGAGTCAAATTTGGGGCTCTTGTCTTCTGGTTCACGCAACCGATCAACCAACAAGCGCATGATGACTTCCATGTGTTGGAGTTTATTTTGCTTATTGGGATTGGCGAGCATCACCACAGGAAATTCGAGCCCTTTGGATTGGTGTACCGTCAAGAATGGAATTCGGCCACGCGGAAACATCATCTCTTCGTCTTCGTATTCACTCTCGCTGTTGCGGTAAAGCACATACACATAGCGCATCCAAAAACGACGCCCAATGGAAGTCAACGCACTATCGGCACCGGGTGTGAGATCACGTGCGCTCAAGAGAGCCGTTTGTTGTGACTCAAGAAATCGTGACAGATACTGCGATACCATGGCAAGATTGCAGATGGGGCCTTCATCACCACCAGATTGGGCTTCATCGAGCATCTTTTTGAAGTGCCGGAATCCGAGCAATTGATAGAACACGTCCAGCAACCCAAAATCGAAGGTAGTGGCACGTGCCACCAACTGGATGACAAGCAGTGCCCGTCCCTGTTCGACGCGTGCACGCATTTGCCGATCAAACCGCGTGCCTGAAAGTGTGCGCATTGCATCACTCGATGCACCAGAATTCACCAATGCCTGCTTGATCGCTACGCCGAGTGCGTTGTCTGGATTGTAAATATCATCTGTAGAGATACCGTTGGCCGCCAACGATTGCAAAAGTTTGGCACGGTCTAACACCCGTTGGTGAATCAATGTCTGACGCTTCTGCATGTATTGGGTGAGTTGTGGATCTTGGCGAATCAATTCGGCACCGCGATCATACACTTCGTCACACCATTTCATGTATTCAGCAAAGTCACCCCGTAATAATTCACTACTCGCCTCTGGTTTGCCAATCAGATGCATCAGCACGCCCAGCATATCGCGGGCTTCTTCGACCTCAAGAAAACGACCGGCGCGTGGGGCATATACCTTGAGGCCAGCCTCTTCAAATGCGCGCCGGATTTCTTTGGTGCGATCGTTTTTGAGTGATGGAAAAAGAACGGCAATTTCATTGGGGTCATTGACTTTGCCTGTAGCAATCAAGCGGTTGGCAGTCGCAGCCAATTCTCGACCCACACTGGCGGCATCGCCATGCGTTGTCACTGCAACAGATCGATGCAATGCTTCATGCGGATTGTGGGGGTTGATTTGCTTTCCCACACGCCATGAACGACCGGTCTGATCAGACCAGAATGCAGTATCTCCCATGTACGTATTGTAGAGTTGTACGATATGGTGATGCGAACGATAGTTGGTGTCAAGTGGCACTTTCATGGTGTCTCGATGCCACTCACGCTGCACTGTTTCGGGGAAGGTCACGAAATTTTCAACGGTTGCACCACGAAAGCGGTACATGGCTTGGTCATCATCACCCACTACACAAATGTTTTGATGGTGTTTGGCCAATTCAAAAAAGATGCGCTCTTGAATGGGATTGGTGTCTTGGTATTCGTCGATGATGACATGCCGAAACGCCCGTGATGCGGCTGCGCTCTCTTGCAGGATTTGCAGTGCCCGGCCTTGCAGACTGCTGAAATCAATCACTTTTTTTGTATTCAGCAATTGCAGATATGCATGATACATCTGCAACATGGCACGCAAATTTGCATCAAGATTGTCGCGTGACTGGAGCACTAACGCTGGTTTGAGATTCTCTTCTGAACAGCGATTAAAAAACTTGGTTGCATTGCTGATTGCTTTGTATTGTGAAACGGTAGTATCACCCAAAACCTGATTGACCGATTGTTGTTGTTCTTGGATGGTGCCCGTAAATCCACTCGCCGTCAATAGATCCGTCCAATTGTTTTGGATGAAGAAGTGCTGATTGAGCTCATCGAGCAGTGCGGGCAGATTCACGACACGGTCAGGCGGATAAAATCGCCGGTCACGAATCAGTTTTTGACACAACGAATGCACTGTACCAACATACATACGGCCGAGATCAAATGCGCGCCCGGTGCGCGTCTGCACGTCGCCCAGCAACGATGCAATGCCTTCACGGAGTTGCCGAGCTGCTTTTTCGGTAAACGTAGAGAGGAAGATTTCTTCGGGTTTGACTCCATGAAAAACGATGAGGTTGAGCGTACGCCACAGTAGCACGCGCGTCTTGCCAGAACCCGGGCCAGCGGGCAAATAGAGTGGCCCATCGCTGTGCAAAATAGCACGTCGTTGCGCCTCATTTGGATTGAAATCGTATGCTTTCCACAACTCCTCAAGCGTGATATTTTGAGACATTCAGCGCCTCGCATCTACTTTTCAACAAACGTGTTACGTCATCATCATAGCATTGTTTGGGGTGCGGCACACAGATGATACGTGTGTGTGGGGAGAATCGAGGATTACATTTTATTCAGGCATGCGTACAATTTGCTATTTGCGTAAATCTGCTTATAATACAAATTAACGTAGCACGTACAATTGCAAATATGAAAGGTATTCGATATGCCTGGTAAACAATGTCATAAATGTAAAAATTTAACTGTGTTCGAAACACCGACAGGGGGTAAGTGCACACATTGTGGATATACTTACAATGACAATCCTGGTCCTGGCAGAGGGTATAAATGTTATGATTGCAATACGTACACTGTGAAAAATGGAAAATGCACTAAATGTAAAAGGACTTACGGTAACGGTTAGTACATTTTGCACTTTTCTCCCCACACCCCCTGTGCCGGCTACGCCACCCACGGTCACGGCACCAACGAACAATCACGCGGTAGCCAATTCACCGCCGTGCCCCACGCTTTTCTCCAAAACAAAAAAACCACCACCCCACAAGCCATGAGGTGGTGCGTTATGTCACTTGCAAACCGACTACCCTACTCCCCCCCAAAATTCGCCACCCCCGCAATCGTACAGGCCGCGATGGCTTGCAGGCGGTCATACCAGCGATCCATGCCGGTGTTGAGGTGGGTATTGCTCAGTACCACCACCACTAGCTCTTGGCGGGGGTCGGCCAGCACTTGGCAGCCGCTGGCACCGTGATGCCCAAAGCTGTCGAACGACAACAGCTCCGAAAACAGCGCCGGGGTCTGGGCTGTCTGCAAGGCCCAACCAATCCCCCAAGCGTGCTGGGGCTGCCTGCCATAGCCGTCGATAATCAGGTATTGGCCGGGCACCCCCGCCGTCTGGTCGTGGGTCATCGCCCACACCGTCGGCTCGCTGAGCACCCGCGGGCCAGCGGGCATGAAGTGCATGGCAAAGCGCGCCACGTCACGGGCACTAGCCACCACCCCAAAGGCCGGATGGGCCAGACTGCGCCCGTAGGCCGAGTTGTACATGTCGCCGCTACTGCCTTCGGCCAAGGCACCACGCACATGGGCCAGATTGGCGGCGGCACCAGCGGGGAACAAGGTCTGTGACAAGCCCATGGGGGTCAGCACCAGCGCTTGCATGGCGGCGGCGAACGATTGGCCGGTAATGGTTTCGGCGATATTGGCCAAAATCAGCCAGTGGTAGTCGCTATAGCTCAGTTGCGTGCCGGCGGCAAAGAGCGGAGTCGACTCGATGGCTTCGTCGAGCATGTCGGCCAAGCTGGTCTGGGAGCGCAAGCGTTGGGCCATTGCCGGGGATTCGTACATCAGGCCGGCGGTATGCGTCAGCAAATGGCGGATGCGCACGGCGTCGCGGCTCCCGCCACTAAAGGCCGGCAACAGGCTGGTGGCGCGAGTGTTGAGCGTCAGTTCGCCCAATTCGACCAGGCGCATGATGGTGGCGGCGGAATAGACTTTCGAGATCGAGGCCAACGGCCACAAGGTGTCGGCGCTGGCCGCCAGGCCAGGGGCAGCGTTGCCGGCATAGTGTTCGAGCACGACCTGGCCCCGTTTGAGGGCGATGACGGCCGCGCCGGCGAATTCGTTGTGGGCGATATAGCGGTCGATCAGGGCGGTCAAGGTGGCAGGTGTGGACATTGTACGGCTCCGAATGTAATGAATGCACCTATTGTACCTGAGGCATCACAGGCGTGTCGTGCCCGCCAGCCCCGTTGCGCCCCCAAACATCTGGGCAAAGGCCTGATAAAACAGCGGCGGGGTGCGTAGATCGGCCACGGCGAAATCAATCTGGGCGAAGGTGCGCATATCCACCAGATTAAAGGCCTCGCGAAAGACGGTGGCGATTAGCGTGGGGGCGTTGCCAAAATTACCACAGCCCCAGGCTCCCAGCACCAGCACATCGGCGTCGAGGGTGCAGGCCGCCCGCAACATGGCGATGGCTCGCCCCAACATGATGCGCGGGATTTCGCTTTCGCGGGCGGGCATATAGTGGCGTACTGCCCGGGCATGCACCGCCGCCGTAGTCAGCACATCGGCCTGCCATGGCGTGGCCAACAAATCCCCTTCGTGCTGACGGAAAAACGGCACGTTTGGTGTGACAATCACCGTATCGTCATAAAATGGATTACGGGCGTGGCGGCTATCGTAATACCAGATATCGTCACTCAGACAATGAGCCAAGGCCGAGGCCCGCGCCAGCGATTCTTCTTGGGCCCGCGCCCCCCGCAACCAGCCCCCACCCGGCGTAATTGGGCTGGCGAAATTCAACAGCGCCACCCGGTGCCCTTGCAGGTGGCGGGCATGAGCCACCGTCAACGTGGGCTGGTTAAACACCGCCGTATGGAATTGGGCATGGCGGACGGGGTGCATGGCGATGGGCTGGCCGGGGCGATAGGCTACTTGGTCGAGTTTGGCGGCATCACGGGCAGCAGCGATATCGACCTGCCGTTCGAATTCATTGAAATACCAACCCCGCGCAACGATATCTTTGGTGGCCTTACCCAGCCGCGCTGCACTTTTGCGCGACAGCAACAAGGTATCGATGGTCAGCGGAGCGAATTGGGGGGTGGGGTAGGGCATATGGCTCCTTTTTTGTAAAAACACGTATGGCCGGATGGGGCAGGAGCAGGCATGAATGACGTACGGGTGGCTCCACGCGGGGCACACGCCCGAGGCGAAGTGCCCGCCACGACCATCACCGCATCAACCATGCAGCCAATTAGGAAGTTTGAAGCATGAAGTATGAAGTGAAGCAGGAAGTGTGATTGGCATTCATCGGCGCACGGCAACGCCAACGTTCGTGGCCGGCGGTGTGCCATCACCGCATCAACCATGCGGCCAATTCGGCTTGGTGCGCTTTGCGTACCGCTGGATTGACCTGCGTGCGGGCCGCATGGCGGATTAGCGCCTGATGGGCTGGCAACAACAATTGCATGGCGGTGGGTGCATCGGCTGGCGTCACAAAAATCGCCGTCGAATTGGCCACCGACGCATAGGCCGGCTCGCCGTCCTCGGCGAAAATTCCGTCGTAGTCGCACGGCAACGGCGTCCGCTCCTCGATCTGACGAAACAGCGGGCCATCAACCACAATGTTGACTTCGTCCCGCGTGAACGACAACACTTCGATCATGCCCACATTGACCCGCAACGACGTTTTGTTGCAGGTCAATGTCCAACGGTCTGGGGCCAACGTGGTGGCCGCCTGCAGGCTGGCACGCAGCATCTGGAGGTGGAGTGGGCGTAATGTTACATCGGGGAGGTGTTTTTCGATTAAGTGAAATGCATCAATGCTCATACGTACGTGTCCTTTCTGGAGCGAATATCAGCATTATAACATATTTCGTAATACTGTAATAACAAAGTATGAAGTTTGAAATTGTAGAGACGCCGTGGAGCCGCAGCAGGCTGCGTCGTACTGCGTCTCCACCATGCAACGCATGGTGATAACGAAGTAGGAAGTATGGTTGGCTTTGATCGGCGCACGGCAATCAATAAAATGCCTCTGCGTCCTCTGTGTGCCCTGTGCGAGATAAATGGCAGTCGAATCAGCCTGGTATGTTTCTATTTTACACCTCCCAAACAAGACATTTTAGGCATAATTAGTATATATTTGATTAAATTATGGAGCCAAACAATGATATAATGACGATATTCCCAAAACGTACAAATTCATAGTCGCAATACGATGCGCATCAGCAGCAAATGGAATGTGGTACCTGGCATCGAAGCGCCCCACATCACACGTTCATTTTTCACAGAAAGCACTACATGAAACTCACTCCCGCAGATCATCAACAACTCGCCGAGCAAATCTATCAGGCCCAACAAGCAGGACGGAGCATCAAACCGCCCTCACTTACCATCGATTATGATTTTGATGATGCCTACCAAATCCGGCGTATATTTGTCGATTTACAAATCGCCGCTGGCGGTATCCCCAAAGGTCACAAGCTAGGCTTTACCTCACCCGCCATGCAAAAATTGTATGGCATGACTGGTCCCGATTTCGGGATTTTGCTTGATAACATGTTCTGTAGAGGCGACCAACCGGTGCGGGTGAGTCATATGAGTGATACCCGTGCCGAACCCGAGATCGCCTTTGAATTGGCGCGCCCACTCACCGGCCCCGGCATTACCATTGCCGATGTGCTGGCCGCCACGGCACGGGTATGGCCTGCCATCGAGATTATTAATAGCCGCGTGGGGGGATTGCTGGCCCGCGCCAACGATTCGCTGGCAGATAATGCCGGCACGGGCTGGGTGGCAATGGGCAATGTGTCACTCCACCCCGACCAAATTGACTGGGCATCACTAATGGTATCGATGAGCATCGATGGTTTCGTGCAACGGGTATCGGCCAATAATGTGATGGGGCATCCCGCCGCCCCACTGGCGTTTTTGGCGAACAAACTGGTAGAGCTCGATGGCTTGGGCGGCTCGCTCAAGGCCGGCGACATCGTGATTACCGGCTCACCGATGCAGTCTGTACCGATGATTGCAGGGATGCGCCTGCACGCCCACTTTGGCCAACTCGGGGGCATGGAACTGACATTTGTGTAGGGACGACACCGTTTAGCGTTCAAACACCGCGCGTAAATCTTTGCCGTTATAGACCATCGATTTGCCTTGGGCAATCAACGACTGACCGTAGTGGCGCAGTGAGCGTGACAGCTCGCGTTGACCAAAGTGGTGGGTCGATTGCACCATTTTGGCCAGTCGAATCGGCCAATTTGCCCAGGCTTGTCCCGGCGCTGGATTGGCGATATAGGCGCCGGCATAGACATCCCAACCCCACGCGGCAGCCACGAGTTGCACGCCATCGACGTAATCAACGACGAATTGGGGATTGGCGTTGAGTGTATCAACATCACCGCTAAAAACGACATATTTGGAGCCATAACTGCTCTTTTGCGCGATGGGGAAGGCCCACCAATCGTAATGCTTACGGTGGAATTTGGACCAATCACCCCGCCCGGCCCAGCGCCGAAAGGCGGCTACTTGATCGTGGTGGGTTTTGGTGAGGGCGGATATGCCCACAAAGCGCCACGCAGTGTTGCGATCCATATTGGGTCCTATCTCGTGATTTTTCACGTAATACGCACTGATTTAACCTCGTCATCGTAGGCGATATTGCCAATTTGGTCAAAAAAATACTCCCTGTGCACCACGAAAACTGCGGGTAGAATAGGTGTATGTGTGCTGATTCACGTCCCGCCCCACGCGTTTTGACAAATAATAAGAGCAAATGCGGATATCATAAATGTAAGGGAACTTTAATGAACCACGCAACGTCTAGAGGAAGATTCGTAATTTCTATTGGTAGAAACAGGTGGCAATGATGTCCAAATCTGCATGGAAGATCTCCATCCCCATCGTGCTGTTCGCATTCGTCGTCATCTCGCTGTTTAGTGGCATGACTACGCAGTCACTCAAGGCGGCGGCCGTTGCCACCCCAGCCGCCCCGATTAATCAGCCCAAAACATTGAACAAAATAGCCAAAGATACCGACATGGTATCGGTGATTATCACCCTCAAAAACCGTTACGGCCTTGAAAATAACGCCTCGCAATCACAACGCACCCAACGGCGCAACAACATCCGCGCCCAACAAAACGCCTTTGTGGGTCGCCAGAGCAAGCGCATCACCAAAACACAATCGTTTGAAGTAATGCCGGTGATTGTGGCCCAAATCAAGCGTAGCGACATTTTGACACTGAAAAGCGACACCGACGTGCAAGCAGTGACGTTGAATGTGCCCGTGCCCCCCGTGATGTACGAAAGCATTCAATTGACCGGAGCCAGCACCGTCCACAGCGCTGGCTACACCGGGAGCGGGGTGACGGTGGCGGTGCTTGACACTGGCATTTTGAAAAGCCATCCGTTTTTGACCAACAAAGTTGTTTCTGAAGCCTGCTTCTCGAGCAACGACAGCTATTATGGCAGCACATCGCTCTGTCCCGGTGGCGTAGCGTCATCAACCGCCGTTGATAGCGCATTGCCCTGCCCCGAAGCGTTGTCGGGATGTAGCCATGGTACCCACGTGGCCGGGATTATCGCCGGCAACCGCGTCAGCATCGCCGGCCAAGCCGCTTCGGGGATTGCACCTGATGCCAAGCTCGTGTCGATCCAAGTCTATTCGCGCTTCCCGGCAGCCGTGTGTGGCGGCACAAGCGATTGTATTTTGTCGTACACCTCTGACCAAATCGCCGCGTTGGATTGGTTGTACCGCAACTACACCGCCGGTGCCTGGCAGAACCTCGCGTCGGCCAACATGAGCTTGGGCGGCGGCAAAAGCACCACCAGCTGCGACAGTGACGGCACCAAGTTTTATATTGACCAATTGCGCTCGGTGGGGGTGGCCACGGTCATCGCCAGTGGCAATAGTAGCTTTAGCGACGGCATTTCGAGCCCGGCTTGTATTTCGTCGGCAATTGCCGTGGGGGCCAGCACCATGGCCAAATACGGTATGACTCCCGATCAAGTGGCCTACTTCTCGAATGCGCCGTTGCCCGCCAACAACCAAGTCAATCCCCAAGGTGATTATTTGCTGGACCTGATGGCCCCCGGGTATTGGGTGGTGTCATCGGTGGCTTACCCCGCCGACACCTATGCCGCATATGCAGGCACCTCGATGGCAGCCCCTCAAGTGGCTGGTGGTTGGGCCTTGCTCAAGCAATATGCGCCCAGTGCCTCTGTCGCCCAAGTGCTGGGCTGGATGCGCGCCGGTGGTACGACGATTGTCGATAGCCGCAATGGCTTGGCGGTGCCACGCATGGCTGTCGATGGCGCTCTGCGGGTAGGTGGTGGCTTGAATGTCGCCACCGCAACTGCGACGGCCACGGTGGTTGATACTGCCGTACCGACCGCCACCGTGGTTGACACCGCCGTACCGACCGCCGTCGACACCGCCGTACCGACCGCCACCGTGGTTGACACCGCAATCCCCACCGCCGTTGACACTGCTGTGCCGACAGCCACCGCTGTTGATACTGCCATCCCCACCGACACTGCCATCCCCACCGATACTGCCATCCCCACCGATACTGCCATCCCCACCGATACTGCAGTACCGACGGCCACCGCCACAGCGCCTGCGACCAGCACGGCCACCAATACGCGCAACCCGGCATTGAGCCCAACCCGCACCGCAACGAATTCGCGGATCCCCACCAACACGCGGGTACCGACCAACACGCGGCCGCCGACGTTTACCCGTACCGCCACCAAAACCGCTACCCCGCGCCCTGCCTACATGACCCGGGTCGCCAACGGCAACTTCGAGGGTGGGCATGTCAACTGGAGCGAGAGTTCCACCAATTTCTCCGGCCTGATTAGCAACGATACCCGGGTCAAGGCCCGCTCCGGGAGCTACTATGCCTGGTTGGGTGGCAGCGACAACGAAACGGCGGTATTGAGCCAAGACATTTCGGTGCAATCAGACGCCACCTTCGTGCGGATGTACTACATGTTGAACTCGAATGAGCAATGTGGCAGCCGTTATGACATGGCGCAAGTCAGCGTCAACGGCGTCACGCTCCCGGCCGGCACCATCGAGTTGTGTAGCCGCAACAATGCCCGCACCTGGACGGCCAAGACGTTTAACCTCAATGCCTACGTCGGCCAAACGGTCACCCTCGCCATCAAGGTCAACACCGATACCACGGTTGTGAGTAGCATGTGGGTCGATGATATCGGGTTTGTGCGCCGGGCCAGTGATTCGATCGAAAACGAGGATGATCACGACCGTGGCGAGCACGTCAGTGCCCGTAGCACCATTCGGTGACGGAGTTTGCGGCATGCCGTAGGTTTGAGGCATGCCTCAAACGAAGTAGGAAGCGTGAAGTCGGAAGTATGAAGTAAAGTTGGAAGTTGGACGCCAGAGACGCAGTAAGCTGTGTCTCTGGCATTTGATTGTGTAAGCAAGCTCTCTGCGCCCTCTGTGTGCCCGCTGCGCGCTAATGAATTAGGAAGACGCAGCAGGCTGCTTCTGTACACAAATATAGGCATCTCGCAATGACGCGCATCCATCGGCGCATATCAATCAATAAAATGCCTCTGTGCCCGCTGCGTACTCTGTGCGAGATAAGGTGCATTTTCCATTTTCCATTTTCCATTTTCCATTTTCCATTTTCCATTTTCCATTTTCCATTTTCCATTTTCCATTTTCCATTTTCCATTTTCCATTTTCCATTTTCCATTTTCCATTTT
>CANFUF010000104.1 GCA_947450095.1 Roseiflexaceae bacterium | reverse complement strand
ATGGATTTGATTGTGCGCATGACCGATGCCCCTGCCGCCTTCCTTGGCCGGGGCACCACCGCCCTACGCACCGGCGCCCGCGCCGATATTACCGTGATTGACCCCCAATTGGTGTGGACCGTCGAAGCCAGCAAGTTGTTTTCAATGGGCAAAAACACTCCCCTGCTTGGTCAAAAAATGCGTGGTAAAGCGGTATTGACCATGTACAAAGGGAATATCACTCACCAAGAAGGATAATGTATTCCAGGTATCGTGGCGCCCCCCAAATCGCCACGATACCACTCATTTGGCTTATTTTTATGAGGTTACGATGCTATATCGCCAGCTTTGGGTCAGCTATATTGCTCCCACATCCCTATCAGTTGTTACGAACATCATTGCTCATCGTACCACCGACATCACCGCAACGATACAAGCACATGGTGGACTGACCGGTGCGTTGTTTCGCCACGAAAACCTGTTGTACGGCTATCTTGAATCTACCCGTCCGATAGACCTTGATGCACTCTGGGATAAACTACTCGGCGATATGCTCTTGCGCGTGCCAAGTATCCATGGTCCACGGGTCGCCATCGAACTCCCCGACATCTACCACGACGGCATGCCCGGCGATACTCCCCATTGGCGCGCACCTAGCTTTACTCCCCAAAAACGCGTCGGATCGCTGGCTCGCATCAAACCTGACATGTATTGCAGTTATGTCTACTACCACTTTCTGCGCCAAGAAGAACTGCCCCACGGATTCAACAAATACTACATCATCGGGGCCCACGAATTCCAGATTTTTTCGTATCAAGAATGGCCAGCAACCGTGGATGAACCCAAACCCAAAGGCTCCTTCAGTAGCCAACTCACCCCGAAAAACTGGCAAGAGTTGATGCATATCCACTTCGATTTGTGGCCCAATCAACCCAAAGAGACCCAAGAATGGATTCGCTTGCCAATTCTTTGGGAACTATAAGTTTACAACCACACCACGCCAGCAACCCATGTACAATAGGCCTAATCAATTCCCTTCACCCACTGTTGTGTGCAAAGGATTTCTCATGCCAACCATTCGCATCGACACCCCCATGACACCGCCCGCCTGGGCCCTGCAACAACGCGCCCTCATCACCCAGCTCAACGACGCCGCCCGCCAATTTGTCGACCGCTATGTGCGCCCCGACGGCACCTTGTACTGGCGCAATTATTGGCCGGGCATGGATGGCAGTGACGACCCCTACGAAGGCTTCATGCAACTGGCCTTGCTGTATATGTTGGGGGGCGACGATTGGTTGTTGCCCGAAGCACGCCGCATCTGGGACGGCATCACCTGGCAATGGACCGAGTACGGCCAAATCGACCGTGAATTCACCGCCTACTACGACTGGATGCATCACGGCGAAGGCTATTTATACATCTACTTCCTTGGGCTGGCCGACCCCAGTCAACGCAAAGAGCAACAACGAGCAGCCAAATTTGCCAACATGTACAACGGCAACGACCCGCTCGCCCCCAATTATGACCCCGAGTTACATCTCATCCGCTCACCACTGACCGGGAGCCGCGGGCCGCGCTTCGTCGTTACCCCCGAAGACTGGACCACCCACCGCGTCGTGCTCGACCACTATTTGCCACCCTACGAAGACATCGTCAACACCGATTTTGCCAGTCGCTTATGTCATTGGAGCGACGACACGATTTATGCCGATCTTATCACCAAAATGAACCAGCGCATGAATCGTGGTGATGTACCGCTCAATCTCAATACCAGCGGGTTACTTACCCATGCGTTTTTGTATAGCGGCAACGCCGCCCATCGCCAATGGGTGCTCGATTATATCCGCACCTGGGCAGCTCGGGCCGACGCCAATGGCGGTATCATTCCTGACAACGTGGGTCTCAGTGGTCACGTCGGTGAATACCTCGACGGTAAGTGGTGGGGCGGCTATTATGGCTGGCGTTGGCCTCACGGCTTTATGACCATCATCGAACCCATCACCAACGCCTGTATGAATGCCCTACTGATGACCGGAGATACGGCATGGCTTGCACTGGCACGCCAACAACTCGATGCCAATTGGGCCTTGGGGCGCGACGTCGACGGTACCTTTATGGTGCCCTACCGCCACTTCGATGCCGGCTGGGGCGACTATCGCACACCGTTGCACAAATATCCGATTTATCTGTGGTATGCCTCACTCGCCGACCAAGACTTGGCACGGGTGATGCGTATCCCCCGCCAAAGCGATTGGAACGAAATCAGCGTGGGGTCAGGCAAACATTACATCAACAACACCCTGCCGTGGTTCCAATACATCCAAGGCCAATTCCCCGACTACCCCAGCCAGATTCTGGCCGCCAACCAGCAATTGGTCAGCGACCAATTAGCCAAAATGTACTCGCCTATCGGTGATCCGCACCAGTGGCACGACATCAGTGGCCTCGACATCAGCGGCCTCAACATCAACATGCACGTCGACCCCATCCACGCCTGGCAAGAGCTGACTCCCGTCTGTGTGGAAGGATTGTTGCAATTGACCCTCGGCGCCCCCATGCACATTTCACACGGTGGCCTGCAATTCGCCCAAGTGCGCTACTACGACAACAACCGCCGCCGCCCGGGCTTACCGCAGGGGGTATCGGCCTTAGTTTCGCATTTTGATCAAAAAACAATTACGCTGACAGTGGTGAATAGCGACACCGTACATCCGCAATCCGTCAGCATCCAAGCCGGCAGTTTTGCCGAACATCAGATTATCCACGTCACCTGGGGGGAAAATAGCGCCGCCGTCGCTAGTCAATGGCTCGACGTCGAACTCGCCCCCGGCAGTGGCACAACCCTCACCCTCACGGTACAACGCTACCAGCATGCTCCGAGTTATGTCACCCCGTGGCACGACCCGCGGAGTGATGATCAATTGATTCGTAGCCGTCAAGCCTAAATCGAGGATCGTATGCAATATAGCACCCTTGGGCGTACCGGTTGGCGCGTGTCGCGGCTCGGATTGGGGGGCGCCGCCATCGGCAACGAATTTGGCGATGTGCCCGCCGCCCAAGCCACCCGCGTCATCCACGCCGCCATTGATGCCGGCATCAATTATCTCGACACCGCGGCGCAATATGGCCTGGGCGAAAGTGAGCGCCGCTTTGGAGTGGCGCTGGCAGGCAAACGCCAGCAGGTTTTTTTGGCGACCAAAGCGGTCATGCGCGGCACCCCCTACGATTACGCCACCACCATGGCTAGCGTCGAAGCCAGCCTGCAACGCCTCCAGACCGATTACATCGACCTAATCCAGCTCCATGAAGCCGAAACAACCACCTTTGACGTCGCCATGAACGGCTGTATTGCCGCCTTCCTCGACCTCAAAAAATCGGGCAAAGTACGTGCCATTGGGGTCAATGGTCGCGATTTGTCGGTATTGGCGCCGTATATTCAGACTGGGCAGATTGACACCGTCTTGACCTTTTGTCGTTACATGTTGATTGACACGACGATGCAGGGTGATTTTTTTGCATTAGCACGCGAACACCACATCGGGGTCATCAACGGCAGTCCGCTGGGGATGGGCGTCATGACCGACACGCCGGCACCTTTTTTGCAACACGACCATGAATTACTGGCAGAGACCGAACGGCGCAAAGCCCAAATCGCCCATCTTCGCCAACCCGGCCCGCACGGGTTTGTCGAGCCGGCCATGCGCTATAGTCTGACCTGTGACGATATCGCCGTGACGCTGACAGGGGCGGCAGTTCCTGAGCAACTGCAACGCAATATTGCCTTTTGTGATGGGCAGGGACCAAGTGACCGCGAGCGCGCCAGCGTACATGCCTTGTTTGCGGGTCAGCGTTTGTTTGCCTAGTGCAACCCACCACCGCTACAATGGCAGTAACGAACCATCACGTTTGACCCATCCAAAGGCTTATGCATGCGCCAACACACCTTGACCATCTGCGAATCACGCCCCATCGGCACCCTGCACTGGGTGGCCTTTGAGGCGTCCAATATTGCCGCCAACTGGCAGCCTGGTCAATATTTACAACTGTTGTGTGACGACCCACAACGCCCGCAACGCCACCTGTTGCGGGCGAGCTTCCCCGCAGTCGTCGATGCCAAACTAGGGCGGATTGGGCTCGTCATTGCCCCCCATAGTGACGACGGCTGGCGTTGGTTGGCCCAACAAGCGGTAGGGAGTAGTGTGTGGTGCCATGGCCCCCACGGCAAATTACCGCAACCCCTCAACGAACGGGGCACGGCGTTGTGTATCGGCCAAGCCGAGGGGACCATCCGCCTGCTGGGCATGGTCAACGCCTTGCAACAACGCCACACCAGCGTCACCTTGATTGCCGGCGACATGACGCCCAATTGGTATGTGCCACCACAATTGCTTGCAACTGATGTGGAGTATCTGGCTGGACCAGAGAATATTTTGCGGGTGGCCGAAAAGCGCTTGCCCGAATTAATCCGCTGGGCAGATCAAATATTCATTGCGGCGAGTGCCCCTATGGCCACCACGCTCGTGCAGATGATTCGCCAAATCCGCCTACGCGGTGGCAAATACGTGGCCACCGCCATGCCGACGACGCCGTTGCCGTGCGCCAGCATGGCCTGCCAACAATGCCGCGTCCAGACCAGGCATGGGCCCCGGCTCGCCTGCCAAATAGGGCCATGGTTTGGCGTGCACGTGTTGTAGAAAACAGTCACGACACATAAACATCCCACACAACATTTTGTTGTGTGGGATGTTTTCGCAACATATAACGGTGCGTGTTACAGTACGATTCCCCGTTTACGAATTTCTTGGGCTTTGGCTTTTTTGAAGAGTTCGTCATAGTTGACGCGACGCATGGCGATTTCGTAGTGGGCGTTTTTTTGGAGCAAATCGTGCAGTTCGGCGTCGAGACGTTCTTCGGCCATCAGTTCATCAGTCATTATTTCGCTGATTGCAACACGCAAATCGGCGTCATCGCAATCAAACAACACGCCATCGGTATCGGCGAGTACATCGACCAATCCTTCGGCATACAAGGCTATTTTGGCTGGAGACAGGCGCATAGCGACCCCCTATACTACATGGATACGGCCACATACACACAGTCTATGTGGTAATCTGTTATTCGTCAATATATCAAGTAATAATATGTCAAGGAGTACAGGATGGAACGGCACGAATACGAAGTGATGGCCCATGTCGAGCACACCTTGTGGTGGTATGTCGGGATGCGCCAAATCGCCGATGCCTGGCTTGGCACCATACCTGCAACTCCCACTGCACGCCGAATCCTCGATGCAGGTTGTGGCACCGGTGGCAATTTACCATGGCTTAGTCGCTACGGGCAGCCGATGGGATTCGATTATTCAGCCACTGCCTGCACCTATGCCGCCCAGGCAGGTTTGCCCATCGCACAGGCATCAATTGAGGCTATTCCATTTAGTAATGCGTCGTTTGATCTCGTTACCAGCTTCGAAGTAATTTATCACAAAGGGGTGCGTGACGATGTCGGGGCGTTACGTGAGTGTCTACGTGTCCTCAAGCCCGGTGGGTATCTCTTATTGCGCTTACCGGCATTTGAATGGTTACGTGGCCATCATGACGCCCGCGTACACAGCGAACGGCGCTATACCCACAAACAGATGATTGCGCGGGTCACGGCGGCGGGGTTTGTGGTACAAAAGTCGAGCTACATCAATACCTTACTCTTCCCCATGGCGTTGGCGCAACGGGTCACTGAGCGCCAAAGTGCCGAGCAGGTGTCTGCGCAATCTGATTTACAATTACCGTCGCCATTCGTCAATCGACTGGGGTTAACGGCATTGGGGATAGAAGCACGCTTATTACAGATTGGCGTGCAATTACCGATTGGGGTATCATTGTTGTGTCTGGCGCAACGCCCCATGACTTCACAAACGGAGCAGTAAATGATTCAAGAACTACTCAATATGGTGGCGCGGCAGCCGGTATTATGGAACATTTTTCGTAGTATTGCCGAATTTGGTTTCGTCGCAGATTATCAACTCATCGAGCGCGAATTACAACCCTTTGGTGGTGATCACACACGACGCTTCCTCGATTATGGCAGTGGGACGGGGCAGTTTGCCCGGAGCTTCCCGGCTGAGCGCTATGTGGGCTTCGACATCGCACCTCACTATGTGCGCTACGCCCGTAAACGCTACGGCAGTGCCGTCAGTGTCATGAGTGGCGATCAACTCGGCTATAGCGATGCCTGTTTTGATGCGGTATTGATTATGGGCGTATTCCATCATCTCGACGATGCCTTTGTGCAACGGGCTGCGGCCGAATTACACCGCGTGCTCCGCCACGACGGTACGATTTTGATGGTCGAAGACATCCCCACCCAAAACCGTTGGAATCTATTTGGACGGGCCATGCACTGGCTCGACCGTGGCGACAATATCCGTAGTGTCAGTCACTACCAACGCTTGATGGAACCCTACTTCCGCATCGAGCGAAGTAGTACCATGGTCAGTGGTGTATGTGATTTGGTCGTCTACGTGCTCCGTCGCAACGAAATGGCCTAACTCATATGGCAGACCGAGGAGGTCGTCGTGATTGTATTTGATAAATTACGCAAACTCTACGGTGATTTTTGTGCTCTCGACGGGCTCGACTGTACCATACCCAAAGGCGCTACGGTGGGGTTGATTGGACCAAATGGCGCCGGCAAAACCACCAGCATGCGCCTCCTCACCACCTTGATTACCCCCACCAGTGGCGATGTGTGGGTCGATGGTGTATCAGTCACGGCACAACCTCACCTCGTCAGGCGCCTGATTGGCTATATGCCCGACACCTTTGGGGTATACGAAGCGATGACTGCCGCCGAATACCTCGACTTCTATGCCCGCTGCTATCACATCCCGGTGGCCACTCGCCCCGCCTTGATTAATGATTTACTGGGGCTGGTTGATCTCCAACCCAAACGTGATGCCTTGGTGATGAGTCTGTCACGTGGTATGGCGCAACGCCTCAGCCTCGCACGGGCCTTGCTCCACGACCCCGAAGTACTTGTGCTCGACGAGCCAGCCAGTGGACTTGACCCACGTGCACGCATTGAATTACGGGCCTTGCTCCATGAGCTCCATGATCAAGGCAAAACCATCTTGATTAGCTCACATATTTTGTCAGACTTGGCCGATTTGTGCACTCATCTCATCATCCTTGAGCAGGGTAAATTAGTGGCATATGATACTATTACCGCGCTCCTCAGTGCCCAACAATCACGCCGTATCGTCATTCAAACCCTTACCCCTACACCGGCACTCTATGCATTGGTGACCCATTTTAATTACACCATTAGCGTCGACCCACAACTGCCGACACGCTATATTGTGCAGATGAATGGCGATGACGCAGCCCAAGCCCAATTACTCAAGGCCTGTATCGAACACAACATCCCCGTCCAACAATTTGCTAGCGAAGCCAATACCCTCGAGCGGACGTTTTTGCAAGTGACCGCAGGACTCAAGTAGGAGTGCATATGCGCCGCGATATCAATCCGATTCTTATTCGTGAATTACGTGGGCGCATGCGCACCCCACGAGCGTTTTGGTTGCTCGTGGGCTTTTTGACGGCTGTCGCCGGCACTGCGTTGTTGGTCTATACCGCATCATACTTGTCATCCAATGGGCAATCAAGTGGCAACAATACCCTCGGCAATACGGTTTTTTTCACCTTGATTGTCACCGCAATGGCCATACTCACCATCATGGCGCCCGTCATGGCCGCCGGGAGTATCGCCGGTGAGCGTGAACGCCAAACATTTGATTTATTGCTGACCTCACAGCTGAGTGCCGGCACGATTATTTTTGGCAAAATCTTGGCCACCCTCGCCTATTGTGGCTTGCTCCTCAGCGCCATGACACCGCTCATTGCCATGACTTTTTTGATGGGGGGCGTCGATTTAGGTGAATTATTCATCATGTACGCTATCATCGCAGCCAGCGTGATGTTGTTTACCTGTTGTGGCATTTATTGGTCGACCCGCGCCAATACTCCCCTTACTGCCATTGGTTTTGCCTTGGCGACGGTACTCGGATTTTTGTTTGGGTTGCCATTACTCGCCGTCACCATTCCCACCATCTGGGCCCAGTTTTTGAATGACACCGCAGTACTCGATGCCGTTGCCAATATCGGACTCGCAGCGCATCCATTTATTGCCATGTACTTTACCGACACCGCCATTCATCAACAACAAATCTGGACGCATGTGGTAAATATCAAAGGATTCTCCATGACCCTGCCTGCCACGTGGATTATCGGTATCATTGAATCATGGATTATTAGCATTGCATTTATCGTGGCGGCCATGCGGCGCGTATGGCCAATGCGCACTCGTTCATAACCTATTATCAAAGGAGCTACCCGATGCGCCGCATACTATTCTTTGGATTAATCCTATGCAGTTTGATGAGTTGTGCCATTCCCCAAGGGAATAACGCAACCCCTACCACCGGAGCAGCCACTGACACCGCGGTCGTTACGGATGCCAATACACCCACCGTTGCAGAAGCAACCCCTATCGTCACTACTACGATTACCGAAACTCCCGCCGCCACGCGCCAACCCATGCCAAGCGGCGGAGAGATTTTGTTCCTCCAACAAACCAACCTCGTAGCCTATAGCGTCGCCAACGCCACTATCCGCCCAATTTTGGCAGGAGTAGCCGATTTTGCGCTCTCCCCCGATGGCAAAAACATTATTGCCATCAAACACAACGATTTCGACAGTCTCTGGCTGATAGACCGGGCTACTACCACCAGCACCCAACTCACTGACGACCAGCGGACTTTTGCCACCATCGCATGGTTGCCCGACAGTAGTGGTTTTTTGTATGCCAGTAGCCCGACCAAGGCTGCCCGCGCAACCACGTGGTTGACCTGGGCGACGTTTTGTCGTGACGCCAGTGTGGCCATGCGTACCCTTGCCAACCCCCAAGAACAAAAAATCGGCGAGGGCTGCGACCCCGCCGTATCCCCCGATGGCAAACGTATCGCCTATGTGACGCGCCCTAGCCGCACCGATGCCTCGTCAACCGATAGTGGCTTCACGGCCGGCAACAAATTGCATCTCGTCAATCTCCAAGGCGCCAATGGCTGGGACCCCGTCACTGCCGACGGCAAAGATACCGGTGACCCCAAAGCCGGCTTGGTGCTCTATCGTCCCGTGTGGAGCACCGACAATAAATCGATTTTGTACCATGTATTTATTGGCATGCGCGTCGAAGTCGATATCAATTTGCTCATGCAAGTCGATGCCCACGACGGCACCCAAACCCTACTGAACAGCTTTGCTGGCTGGGCGCGCCACACCAGCATCAGCCCCAACGGTGATACATATGCACTCAGCACCCAAGATGTCGGCGATGCCCGTGGCTTGAGTGGCTGGGATGTATGGGATGCATCCTTGTTTGACTTTGCCGGCAAACGGGACATCTACCTCCCCGAAGGGACTTTTAGTGCTACCGGCACTGCTGTGGGCGAAAACCAAGCACGGGCTCAAGCCCATGCCTGGCAACCCGATGGCCAAGCCCTCGCTGTGGTGTTGCCACCACTCTGGTCCCCTGGCATCCCCCCCAGCGAAGAATACGGCCACGCCGACGAAGCCGGCGAGTTGTGGTTATGGCCCCGTGCTAGCACCCCCAGCAAAAAACTCACCGACCATGTTGATAACCAATCACCAATTGCATGGGCACCGTAACAGCAAAATAGCCCGAATACCCCATAACAAAAATCACCAACGCTACTCGTTTATGTGACGAGTAGCGTTGGTGATTTGGGGATTACTATATTGTACTCATTAAGAATATTTCAACAGCGCTGCTTGGGCCTGTGGTGCCAAATTGTACATCAGTTGCCAGCCCCGTGGGCTGGAATCGAGGCGCATCAGCGCGGCGCGTGGCACATTGATCCGTTGACCAACCAACGTCCAGACAATCCAACTCAAATCAGGCTCATGTCCCACAACCAATATGCTGTTTTTTTGGAGTTGTTGGGTAATGTGGAGCAAATTTTTATCATCAAAACCGGGCGCCACCCGATTATCAACCACAGGAGTCAATTGGTAATTGTGCCCAATCAAATCAGCAGTTTGACGCGTGCGATAAAAAGGACTGGTAATAATTACATCTAAGGTAATTTGCAGCGTCTGCATCGCTAATGCAGTATGAGTAATTTGCTTAATCCCAGCCGGAGTCAAGACGCGATGGGCATCTTCACCCGATGCACTGCGGTCTTCGGCGATGCCATGGCGCAACAAATATAGTTCCATCCTGCCCTCGTGCTATAATTTCATAGAGTATTTATTTTAATCCATGCCAAACATTGTTGCGGTGCAATAACGCACACACAAGGATAGGTTATCGCAGATTTGGCGGGATACACTACCTGTATACGGACATATTACCATGACTCAATGCATACCTGTGCTCGATTTTGGTTCGCAGACGGCCCAATTAATTGTACGTCGCCTGCGCGAAATCGGCGTCTATTCCGAACTCATCCCCCACGACGCCCCCGCCAGCGTCGTTTTTCAACATGATGTCCGTGGTATTGTGCTCTCGGGTGGTCCGGCCAGCGTCTATGACGAAGGCGCCCCGCAGTTGCCCGAATGGTTGCTCACCAGCACCATCCCAGTCCTCGGCATCTGTTATGGCATGCAACTCCAGAGCTACGCCCTCGGTGGCAAAGTGGTGCGGGCTGACCAACGCGAATACGGTGCCGCCACGATTACCGCCGATTGCCAGCATCCCTTGTTTGCCGGATTACCGACCGAGCAAGCCGTCTGGATGAGCCACGGCGATCACATCGAAGCCTTGCCCGAGGGGTTCGTGTCACTCGCCGACAGTCCAAACACGCCCTTTGCCGCCATGGCCAACGCAGCCCGCGGCTGGTACGGCATCCAATTCCACCCCGAAGTAGTCCATTCGCCCCATGGCCGGGCTATTTTGCGCCATTTCGCCCTCGACATTTGTGGCGCCGAGCCAACCTGGCAAGCCTCGTCGTTTGTCAACGATGCCATTGCCCGCATCAAAGCCCAAGTGGGCGACGGCAAAGTCATCTGTGGCTTGTCGGGTGGGGTCGATTCGGCCGTAGCCGCCTTGCTCATCAACAAAGCGATTGGTGAAAACTTGACTTGCGTGTTTGTGGACAACGGCTTGCTCCGCCTCAACGAAGCCGAACAAGTCATCCACACCTTCCGCGATCAAATGGGCATCAAACTCATCGCCGTCGATGCCAGCGCCGAATTCCTCGACGCCCTCGCCGGGGTCAGTGACCCCGAGCGCAAGCGCAAAATCATCGGCGAAAAATTCGTGCGGGTCTTTGAACGCGAAGCCAACAAAATCGACGGCGCCACCTTTTTGGCACAAGGGACGCTCTACCCCGACGTCATCGAGAGCAAAGCCCCCGATCGTCAAAAAGGAGTCACCATCAAAACCCACCACAACGTGGGCGGTTTGCCTGCTGACATGACGTTGACCCTCGTCGAACCCTTGCGCTACCTCTTCAAAGACGAGGTGCGCGCCGCCGGCATCGAGCTCGGTCTCGCCGAAGACTGGGTCTGGCGCCACCCCTTCCCCGGCCCCGGCTTGGCCGTACGCATCCTCGGACCGATTACCAGCCAGCGTGCCGATGTGCTCCGCGAAGCCGACTATATTTTTATTAGCGAATTGCGTGCCAAAGGCCTCTACCGCTCCACCCAGCAAGCCTTTGCCGTGCTATTGCCCGTCCAAAGTGTGGGCGTGATGGGTGACGGCCGCACCTATGCCGATGTGGTCGCCTTGCGCGCCATCACCACCGAAGACTTCATGACGGCCGATTGGGCCCACTTGCCCTATGAATTCCTGGCCCATGTCAGCAACCGTATCGTCAACGAAGTCGCCGGCGTCAATCGCGTGGTCTATGATATTTCGTCCAAACCACCTGCCACCATTGAATGGGAATAACGCATTCAGTGCGAAAGCAATACCGATGATTACGACGCATGCTGTTGCCAAATTAATCATTGCCGGTGAACATGCCGTCGTTTATCGTCGGCCCGCCATTGCCGTACCAGTGCCCGACATTCGGGCCCAGGTACAAATTATGGCGTCCCCCCACGGGCAGGGCTGTATCATCCACAGCCCTGATTTGGCCCGTAGTGGCCAATTGGGCGTCGATAGCGATCCGCTGCTTGATTTGGTCAGCGATTTGCTGACCAAATGGCAGGCACCCATCCCCGATATCACCATCACCATCACCTCCGACATCCCCATTGCCAGTGGTATGGGCAGCGGAGCGGCAGTAGCGACCGCACTGGTACGCGCCATGGCCCAATTTTTGCAGCGTGAAATCGATAGCGATGAGGTAGGAGCACTAGTCTACCGTAGCGAGCAACGCCTGCACGGCACCCCCAGTGGCATCGACAATACCGTCATTGCCTACGATCAGCCGATTGCGTTTTGTCGACGCCCCCCCCAAGCTGACGGCACGCCCCAACCATCACGCATCGACCCCTTGGCGATTGCCCAGCCCATTACCATCGTGGTGGGTGATAGTGGCGAACGCAGTCCCACCCACTTGGCCGTCGCTGGGGTCAGACAACGGCGTGACAATGATACAGCCCACTATGACGCCGTATTTGATGCCATCGCAGCCGTCACCATCGTGGCCCAACAGGCCCTCGCTAGTGGCAACATCCCCTTGTTGGGCGCACTTTGCACCCAAAACCACAGCCTGCTCCAGGCCATCGGCGTATCGACACCCCTGCTCGACCAACTCGTCCAGGCCGCCATCACTGCGGGAGCTTACGGTGCCAAATTATCCGGCGCCGGGGTGGGTGGTGTGATGTTTGCCGTCACCGATGCAACCCATAGTGCCCAAGTAGCTGCTGCCCTGCAACAGGCCGGCGCAAGTCGCACCTTTACCACCGTGATTGCCCCCTATCTGCCGGTGTAATTCGGTATTGGTAAGGCGGATTGTCAATTCAAGTGCGACAACGTGTGGGTAAATGAATCCTGTGCTGATTGCCAGTGCAAACATTTGCGTGGGCGCTGATTTATCGCATGCAGCGCGGCGGCGAGTTGTGCATCCGATATCGTCGCAAAATCGGTCTTTTT
>CANFUF010000103.1 GCA_947450095.1 Roseiflexaceae bacterium | reverse complement strand
TTCAATTTTGGTGGAGGTGAGGAGGCTCGAACTCCTGGCCTCGACAGTGCGATTGTCGCGCTCTCCCAGCTGAGCTACACCCCCAAAACTCTTTTTGCAGTATACGCTGTCAGTGGGCAGTTGTCAAATCGAATTTGGCCCAATTTGCAAAATTGGTGTGGATTTGGCAATCCACACCAATTTTGCACCTCAGATTTATTGAGCATTGCGGTGCATGGTCATGCCCCGCGCCACCACATACGAGCCAATCACCAGCACAATTGCCACAAATTGGGAAATCAACCCTTCGAGATTGGGGAACAAGGCAAACCACATCCCCAACCAACCGGGAATCGCCAAATCAACCGGCGTAGTGCCAATCCAGCCTGCTTGTTGCATTTCTTGGACTTGTTCACCCACCATCACTACCAGCACCATTGCCAACAACAACCCCGTCACAATCAATAATTGCTTATACGGTAGTTTGTGATTCGTCAAAAACGTCACTAACCCGATGACCCCAGTAAACGCCAAGCCAATCACCACACCCATCACTACCGTCGGAGTACCTACTTGGAGGCGCACGTTTTGCAAAAACAAGACAATTTCGAAGCCTTCACGGTACACCGCACTAAACCCTAGCGCTACCATCCCCCACATTGTTTTGGAATGTGCAACACCACTGCCCATGAGTTCACGTTTGCGCTGATTGTGGAACGAAATCCAACCCGTCCAATAGACGCTATGCAAAAACCAATTCATAATCACGAGCAACACCACAATCGCCAATAACCCGGTGGCGGCTTGGATATGCAATGCCGGTGCGTTGATTTGATTCATAATGGCTACCACGATGAACCATGTCACGATACTCGCCAGCAACGCCCAGCCGGCTCCTTGAAATACCGCACGGCGCAAATGAGCCCGGGCTCCCACAAAACTGGCGGTAATCGCCGCCAAGACTAATATTGCCTCTAATCCTTCACGGAACACAATCAAACTGGTATTGATGACGACCGCATTCGGATGTAAATTCGTTGCAAATGGATCAGGTACTCCCGCCGATACAATACCTTGCCAGATCATCACTCCTACGACAATTGCCAAGCCAATTCCTGCTACCCAGCGATACCATTCCCACTGACGCAATTGCCCAATCTGTTGATTCGTTGCCATGGTATTCCTCCTGTAAACGACCGTTTCTAGCGTCAATATGACAAGTACCTGCTTGTACTGTTGTTAGTATACCTATTATTTTTATTTTTGCAAGTTATAACTGTTTTTATTCAAAACGCAATAAGAAGCGCCCACACAGACAACCCAGCTGTGGAGCGCTTCCGACAATATAACCTATGCGCCAGAATTAAATATCGAGGTTGCGCACTTCGGGGGCGTGGGTTTGGATGAAACGTTTGCGGGGTGGCACCAGATCACCCATCAGCATCGTGAAGGTTTCTTCGGCGGCCACTGCGTCATCCATGGTGACCTGCAAAATGATACGGTTGGTGGGGTTCATGGTGGTGTCCCACAATTGTTCGGCGTTCATTTCGCCCAAGCCTTTGTAGCGCTGGATTTCCATGCGACTACGATCGCTCGGCGACAAGGTGGCGGCATATTCTTCACGGTCGCGGTCATCATAGACGTAGCGTTCGTTTTTGCCCACCTTGAGGCGGTACAACGGTGGTTGGGCAATATACAGATTCCCGTTCGTGATGAGCGGGCGCATATAGCGGAAGAAGAAGGTCAGCAACAAGGTGCGGATATGGCTGCCGTCGACGTCGGCGTCACTCATCAAAAAGACGCGGTGGTAGCGAATCTTGCTGATATCAAATTGATCGCCCACACTGGCACCGATGGCCGTAATCAACGAACGAACTTCGTTGTTCGACAACATGCGGTCGAGACGGCTTTTTTCGACGTTGAGAATCTTACCACGCAATGGCAAAATCGCTTGGAAGCGGCGATCGCGGCCTTGTTTGGCGCTCCCACCGGCGCTATCACCCTCTACGATGAACAATTCGCAGTTGGCGGGGTTGTTGTCGGAGCAGTCAGCCAATTTACCGGGCAGCGAAAAGCCTTCGAGGGCTCCCTTACGCGCCGTTTCGCGCACTTTTTGGACGGCGAGGCGGGTGCGGGCAGCCGAGACACATTTTTCGATGATGCGCTTGGCTTCAGCGGGATTTTCTTCGAGCCATTGTTGCCAGGCATCACCAAACACCGTATTGACGGCGGTGGCAGCCACCGGGCTAACCAGTTTTTCTTTGGTTTGTGAGCTAAATTGCGGATCGCGCAATTTGACGCTAATCACGGCAGTCAACCCTTCACGCACATCATCACCCGTCAAATTCGTGTCGTTTTCTTTGAGCAGGTTTTTGCCACGGGCATAGGTATTGATGACACGGGTCAAGGCATTACGGAAACCCGTCACATGTGCGCCACCATCGGTGTTGTTGATGTTGTTGGCAAATGAGTAGATAGAATCAGTATCGTAGGTATCGGTATATTGCAACGAAATTTCAACCGCCACATCGTCCGCAATCCGGTCCACATAAAATGGATGTTTGTGGAGCACGGCCCGGTCTTTGTTGAGGTGGCGCACATACGAGCCGATACCACCTTCAAAATAAAAGTTGAGTTCGTTGTCGTCACGCTCGTCGACGAACCGGAAGCGCAGGCCTTTGTTGAGGTACGACATTTCGCGGAAGCGTTGCGCCAAAGTACGGAAGTTGTAGTCGAGGGTTTGGATGATGGTCGTATCTGGCAAAAACGTCGTTTCGGTGCCATGACGCTCTGTCGGCTCGACATCGGTGATATCACCTTGGGGAATGCCACACTTAAAAATTTGGTAATAGTGGCGGCCATTGCGATACACATCGACGCGACAGTAGGCCGACAAGGCGTTGACTGCCGACACACCGACACCGTGCAAACCTGACGATACTTTGTAGCCCGTACCGCCAAACTTGCCACCGGCATGGAGTACCGTCATGACCACTTGGAGCGTACTAATGCCCATTTTGGGGTGGATACCGACAGGGATACCTTGACCATCGTCACGCACCGTGACCGAGCCATCATCGTGGATGATGACTTCGACGGCGGTGGCACGACCAGCCATGACTTCGTCGACAGAATTGTCGACCACTTCACGCACCATGGTGTGCAACCCGTTGATATCCGTCGGTCCAATATACATACCAGGGCGCTTGCGTACCGCTTCCATGCCTTCAAGAACTTGAATTTGACTCTCGTCGTACACCGAAGCTTGCATTCCTGCATCACTCATATGACTATTTCTTTCCTCTACAACTGATGCAAATGCATCAAACCCCACTCGGGCGCACCACCGCAACGATTTGACTCAATTGGTATTGCACAAAGCGCAAGCGCGCCATCACTAACCCCGTCATCAAATACGTGCCGATGACGACGACTGCTATCCGTCCAATTAATGAATCAATCAACCCCGTAAAAATCACGCCGCTGCCGGCGGCAATTACCAACAATATCATCAAGAGTGCAAGGGTACGCCAAAACGATACCCGTACAATCTGTACACTGGTTTGGATCGCACGAATTGGACCAATCTGTGACAGCACCATGACTTCACGGGTAAACCCAATATAAATCCCGACCCACAACCACACCCCAGCCCCAATAAAGACCACAAATGCCCCAAAGGCTGGACTCACGCCAAACAACAACATCACAAAAATAGTCAATGGAATCAGCAACAAAAGCACTACCGCAGCCATCAACAAGGCATACAGCAACAACACCGCCACGGTGCGTACCATACGTAACGGCGCCTGCCCCCAATCGGGCGTACGCGTCACTCCGCCACGCGCCAGTTCCAAAAAGACTCCGCTGGCAATCAATGTTACTACGTTGACTATTGCAATCCAACCAAATAATGCCAAGGAATCAGCGATTTGGACGGCATTGTTCGCAGCAATTGGTACCGACATGGCGACGATATACGGTAGGCCAAGTGCATCCGCACTTGCACCTGCGGTACGAAAGGTGTAAATCGTATATGGGACGACATTGAGCCATGCCAATTGCCCACGCATGTCTTGTTTGGCGATTTCATCAAGAATCAGCAATGACTGCTCCCGGACGTCTTTGATGTCGCTTGAACTTGCCCCATCTGGTTTAATCTCACGCACCATGGCACTTGTCTGTGCCACCAGTGGTGCCAACGAGACGCCCGCACCAAACCACAAGTAGGCATTGATGAGCAACGGCACCAGCAAAACCCACGGCGCCCGATTAAGGGCTGCATATGCGTCACTCAAGATATCTACGATACTCGGTGGAGTTGTCGGATTGGTCACTGTCATACTCCTGTAATTTGAGGTAATTATACCACAGGCACGACTGTGCTGTCCTTTGGTAGACCCAAATCATTTACGCTCATTCACACACACTCCAGCAAAATAAATTATGCAATTCACGGATGGAGTCACCATCAATCAAAACCAATCACACCATATACCTCAAGGGATGCGGTATAGTAATAGCAACAATCAAAAAGGAGTCGTACCATGAGCGATAAGCCCCATTATTCTCCACAAACCGAAAGTATCTACCGCCGCCCGCTTACGGCCGCACGGCGGATGTTGGTTATTTATGCCCACCCCGACGATGAGGCCTTTGGCAACGCCGGGATCATCCTCGCCGCCCGTCATGCCGGTATCGAAGTACACTATATCTGCGCTACCCGTGGCGAATGTGGCACCGTTGATGACCATTTCCTCACCAAATACCCCGATGTGCGCGCGTTGCGAACCGCCGAACAAATGGCAGCCGCCGATGCATTAGACCTCGGTGCCGTGCACTTCCTCAATTACCGCGACAGCAACATGCCAGGCAGCCCCGATAACCAAAATCCCCAAGCACTCGTGCAAGCACCGGTTGAGGATGTGGCAACACGCGTGGCGATTCTCATCGATGACATCAAACCCGAATTCGTCATCACCTTCCCACCCTATGGTGGCTATGGTCACCCCGACCACATTGCCATTCACTATGCCACACTGGCAGCCCTTACCCAGGCAACCTGGCAGGTGCCGAATGTATTTTATTCGACATTTTCGACCACACTGCTCCGGGCGATTATTTTGTTGATGCGGGTGATTGGGCGCAACCCGCGCACCTTTGGGCGTAATGGTGATATCGACATCGTACGCGTAGCCGAAGAAGCCACCCCCATCACTACTACTGTCAATTGTCGGCACGTCATCCCCGCCAAAATCACTGCCTGGCAATGTCATGCCAGTCAAGGGGGTGGCGTAACCCGCGTGCCCCGGATTTTTTGGCGTTGGTTTTATGGCAACGAAACCCTCACCCGTGTCACGCCATCACCCACCACTGGGCACCGTGAGGTGCTACGGTTTGAGGTATGAGCGATTCCCCGATTACCATTCGTGCCGCCACCCCCGCAGATATCGATGGTGTCGTCGCAGTCCATAGCGATGCATTCAACGATAAATTTCTTGCAGCCTTTGGGCGCGCCAAATTTCAGATTGGCGTCGACCTCATGGCCGAAACCTGGCGCCGTCAAGGCCCCGCTGGCCTGCAAGGCATGTGGGTGGCCATACTCGATGATCAGATTGTGGCGACCATCGCCCTGCGGGCCCGCATTACCATGCGCCAATTGCCCCCCGTGCCTGTGGAATGGTTGTTTATCAAAGCATTAGGCGTTGCCCGGGCTATGTATGCCTTGACCGCCTTGTCGATTATTGACCACCCCATCGCCAACAATGAACTCTATATCAGCGATGTGGCCGTGCGCAGTAATTTCCAACGGCGAGGGGTCGCCCGAGCATTGATGCAACACGCCACCAGCGAAGCACGCCGGCTCAACCTCGCATCACTCTGTTTATTTGTCAGCGCCACCAATCGAGCAGCGCTGGCACTTTATACCCAAGCCGGCTATCGCATCGATACCACCCATTATTCGTTTTTGGCGTGGCTGATGATGCGGCGCTGGCAATGGTTGTTGTTGCGGGCAAAAACGCCGTAGGTGCGAGGCATGCCTCGCACCTACGGCATGCCTCACACCTACTGCCGGGCCATACGTTCTTGGGCAATTAACGCACGCATGCCATCAATCAATCCAGCACCACCAGTGATTGGTGGCGCACAGCGTACCCGCACCAACGGCGCCCTATACCACGGCACAATTAATTGCAGGGTGGCGGCAAACCAATCACGATCCTTGCGCACTGGCATACGCCGCACCCACCAATTTTGTAGAGCACGCGCCGAAATCACGCCACTTACCAACACCCCCACCACCGGCAACCCCGGTACCAAACGACAAAACAATGCCGTTACTTCTGACCAATCAGCGAGTGTGATTGCGGCATCGTCCATCACCGCTGGATCAGGCTCGATATGCCCGGCGGGGAAGGTCAACAACGCCCCACCATTACGCAAATGTCGCGCAGCTATCCGCATCGCCTGCGCCCGCCCCGCTACCTCGTCTGGCACACAAATCAAGCGCGCCGCCACATTGGGCAAGGCCCGCAACAATGGCCGATCAGCGGCGATAACCAGCACATCGGGGCGATTAATTGCCACAAACATCGCCGAAGTATCGACCATACCCGGGTGATTGGCGCAAATCAAGACTGCCCCCGTGCGAGGAATATAGCTCTTGCCCACATACTCGACCTGTGTGGCGTATTGGTCGACAATAACCTGCCCTGCAGCGGCTAGACTCTGTTGACCAGCCAAGTGGTCACAGGCAGCCATACTCTGTGCCAAACGCCGCGCCGGCCACCACCCCAGCACCGCTACAATTCGCCGGAGCACAGGGCGCTGATCAACTTTGAATGATTTTTGCAAATCAGCGACATTCATGACGGTCAACACGTCGATATTTGCCTGCATGACCAGCTCCATTCCGCAATAAAAATCGCACCATAGCCGTGGCTATGGTGCGATTTGCAATACACGACTATTCGTAGCGCAAGGCTTCGATGGGCAACAACAAGGCTGCCCGTTTGGCTGGGTAATAGCCAAAGCCAATCCCGATACCTAAGGCAAAAATCAACGAAATAATCACCGCCGGAATCGACAGAATCATCCCCAATCCCGCCGCCGATGCAATCGCCAACACCAACGCCACCGCAAAACCAATCCCGATTAGACTGCCAATCAGACTAATGGTGGCGGCCTCGATGACGAATTGGCCCAACACATCACGATCGGTGGCACCTAAGGCCTTACGCACGCCGATTTCGCGGGTCCGCTCTGTCACTGCCACCAACATGATATTCATGATTCCAATCCCACCGACGACCAAACTAATCCCTGCCACCACGGCAATGAATCCAGTGATTGCGCTGTTAATACCGTTCAAAATCCCCAACGCCTGGGTTGGTGAATTGATTTTGAAGTCATCGATGGCGCCCACAGGCACATTGCGGGCATCGCGCAGTGTCGCAGTAATTAAGGCTTCAGCTTTAGTTACCACCCCTTCGGTACGTAACCCCAACAAAATCGACGACATTTTGAGGCCACGACCTGGTAAGTCTTGGTTGCCGGCGATACGCAAGCGGGCCGTCCCTGATGGTACGAGAATGCGTTGGTCCGACGAAAAAGGACCACCAGCGCCTTTAATCACTCCGAGAATTTTGATGCTCTGGCCATTGATAATGATGGTTTTCCCCACCGCCTTGGCCCGATTTTCGGCACCCTTACCAAACAAATCCTCCGTCACGAGTGACCCGAGTACCGCCACCCGTTCGGCTGCTTGTTCTTCTTCAAGGGTAAAAAACCGGCCGGCTTCGAGGGGTACCGATTGGACTTTTTGATAATCAGCACCCGTCCCCACCACCAACGAATCGACCTCGACGGTGCCCGAGCGGGCCCGCACTTTGAGGGCGACTTCGGGGACGATGGTGCGAAAAATATCGGGATGGGTCGTGACCATTTTGGCCAATGCATTGAAGTCCTTGATGGACAACAAGCCATACCCAGACGATGCCCGGGCGCCGTTGGCATCTGGGTCACCGGGCAAAATCGCCACCCGGCGCGTCCCCAAGTCGATAAAGCGCTCAAATACTTGCCCTTGCAAGGCGTTGCCCAACGACAACACCGACACCAAGGTGGACGAGCCAATGATAATCCCCAGCATGGTCAACAGCGAACGAAAGGTGTTGGCGCGCAGACTTTGCCACGCCATGCGTAATTGTTCACCCCACATGTGGCACCTCCGTCACGACCCGCCCCAAGGCGTCAGTGTTAATTCCATAATATTCGTGCAAGGCTTCCATGTTTAATTGGCCGTCACGCAAGCTAACGATACGATCCATCTGCTTACCTACTTCGGCGTCGTGCGTCACCACCACCACCGTGATGCCTTGCTCACGGTTGAGTTGACGAAAAAGGGCCATGATTTCGTGGCCCGTACGGCTGTCGAGGGCACCGGTTGGCTCATCGGCCAACAAAATCGCCGGATTGTTGACCAAGGCCCGGGCAATGGCTACCCGTTGCTTTTGACCACCAGATAACTCATTGGGGCGGTTATTGAGGCGATTGCCCAAGCCGACCGCTTCGAGGGCGGCCTTGGCTCGTGCTTCCCGTTCACTCACACCCACCCGGGCATACACCATCGGCAAGGCGACGTTTTGCAGTGCGCTCAAACGGGGCAACAGGTTAAAGTTTTGGAAGATAAAACCGAGCTTTTGATTACGTACCCCTGCTTGGGCCGTGCGATCAAGCACACTGGTTTCAATACCGTCGAGCAAATAAGTACCACTCGTGGGGACGTCGAGCAAGCCGATGATGGTCATCAACGTGCTTTTGCCACTCCCCGACGGTCCCATGATGGCGACCATTTCGCCTTTGGCGATGGTGAGCGAGACGTCATCCAAGGCGACGACGCGGTTGTCACCGCCATCGAAGATTTTGGAGACGTTGTGAATCGCAACGACGTCAGTGCTCATTTGCTGACCTCTCCGTCGATTTCGATGACGTCACCAGCAACGACACCGCTCTTGATTTCGACCAAATCGTCACCACGCACACCGGTTTCGACGGTACGGACGTCACGGACGCCATTTTTGACCACGGTCACTTTTTGGACGCCGTCGATGAGATGCACGGCAGCGCGAGGCAGACCAATGGCGTTTTTGGCTTGGGCCGTGATGATTTGGGCCGAGGCGGTCATCCCTGATTTGACCACCCGTTGATCGGGGGTTGCTTCGACAGTCACCTTGTACGACACTACGCCGTTGTTGATGGTGGCTTGGGGGGCAATCCGCACCACTGCGCCTTGCAAGGCAGGCTCACCAAGGGCATCAACCAGCACTGCAACCGGCTGACCGACGGCAACTTGGGCCACATCGACTTCATCAACGGTGATTTCGACCGCAAATTTGGTGATATCAATCAAATTGACGACGGGCGCAGTCGAAACCAATTCGCCCACTTTGGCATTCACATCGGCCACCACCCCGGCAAATGGAGCAGTCAAGGTGGCATCGCCTAGCTTGACACCGGCCATTTGGGCTTGGGCTTGGGCTTGCGTCAAGCGGGCATTGGCACGATCGAGACCCGCTTTAGCGGCGGCGACGTTGGCTTCTTGGGCGGCGACTTGAGCATTACGTTGGTCACCGAGCAACTTACTAAGGTTTGATTCGGCGGTGGCCACGGCCGCTTTGGCAGCGGCTACATCGGCACCGGCGCCGCTGGTTAGGGCGGTCAAATCGGCTTGAGCGGTAGTCAAGCGTGATTCGGCAGTGGCAATCCCACTGATTTCGGCTTGACGGGCGGCATCGGCGTCACGGGTAGCTTGGGCGAGCAACGCCGTGGCGTTTTCGGTGGCACGCACGGTTTCGTTATATTTGCCGGCATAATCGCGGATATCGCTTTGGCTCAATTCACGGCCAGTACGGGGATCGGTGCCTTTATCAATGACATGTTGATTGTCTTCATTGGCGCCGGTCATCGCTGATTGGGCATCGGCCAAATCATTGGCGCGCTTGGCCACCAAGGTATCGGCTTGTTCCTTGGCTACTGCCAAGACTTTGCGCTGGGTATCGAGATTGGCTTGGGCATCGACAACGGCTGCCTGAGCGCGCGCCAACACCTCGGCGCGCGTGCCGTTGCTAAGCAACGCCAAACGGGCTTGGGCTTCGGTCAAAATCGCCCGGGCTGCGGTAATATCGTTAGCGGTTACACTGCCGACGGTTTGATTGAGTAGCGCTTGGGCACCGGCCAATTGAGCCGTAGCGACAGCCACATCGGCTTGGGCTTGGGTCATGGCGGCAGTGGCGGATTGGGCATCGAGTGACAACATGTTGTCTTCGAGCTTAACCAGCGGTGCATCCTTTGCCACGCTATCACCAGCCACTACCAACACTTCTGCGACGCGCCCGCCGCTGGTATAGCTCAAATCAGCACTACTGCGGGGTGTCATTTTGCCAGTAGCGGTAATGCTGGCCGTAATGTCCCCTTGGGTGGCGGTGACGGTCGCACCGATGGCGGTAGCGGCGGCTTTGCTCTGCACCGAACTAAAGACAATTGCGCCTACAACTGCCACAATCACGACCCCAATAATTACCATCATTCGTCCCGAAATCTGGGGGACACGATTACGCCAACTTTGTGAAATCACTGCCATGGTGTTGCTCCTCTTGGTAACTTACGCCATACAAAAACAGGTGGGTCATACGCGTTGCATCAATGTGCATCTGGATAGCAGCACCTTCTGGGCCACTAAATGCCTCAATAAAACATAAAAACATCATGGCGAGCTCGGCAGCGGTACCACCGCTGATTTGCTTGGTCGCCAATCCCTGGGCCATCACGGCTTCTAACGGGCCCATCATGGTGCGATAAAACTGTTCGGCTAATTGGGCTTGCCATTGCGGTGATAAATAGGTACGAATTTCGTGGCGTAACATGCGCGTGTCTTCGGCGTTGTGTGACTGAATCATTTCAATCACACTGCGCAATACCTGTGCAAAACTGCCGTTGATTGCCGCAATCGCTGCCGTCATTTCGGCACCCATCTGCGTCAACACCCGTTGCGCCATGGCCACGTACAAGGCCTCTTTGTCGGCGTAGTGGTAATACAACGTCGGCTTGGTAATACCTACCTGTTGCACCACATCATTGATTGATACGCCACTAAAGCCCCGTTCCATGAACAATTGATGCGCCACTTGTAATATGCGCTTGGCGGTTTGCGCTCCGTCTCGTGCCATGCGACCCCTTTATATACCGAACGGTAAGTATTGTAGTGTGGTTTTCATGATTTGTCAAGGTATTGCACAGGTTTTGTTGATTTTCTCATAATTTGCCACTACAGACAAAAAACCTGTGCATATTTCATGCACAGGTTTGCAAATCATATCTCGCAGTGGCAATTAGTCATTTACCACGGTTCGCCGACCCGGGCAATGATGCACTTCAGGTAGCGTCCTTCGAGGAAGTGGGCTGGCACGGGGTGGTCGAGGGCGTGCCCCGCTTCGTGCAGGATTTGCAGGCGTTTTTCGCTGTTGGTGGCCACCGTGGCCAGCATCGCGCGGAACTCTTCGGGGCCGATTTGGCTGGTACAGCTAGCCGACACCAACAAGCCATTGGGCGTCAGACATTTGAGGGCCAGCATGTTGAGGCGGGTATAGGCCTGCATGGCCGCATCACGCTGTTGGCGGGTGCGGGCAAAGCTGGGCGGATCGAGAATAATACAGTCATATTTTCGCCCATCGCCGGTCATTTTTTGTAATAACTCAAAACAATCTTGGGTAACAAACTGATGGCGATCGGCGGGCAATTGATTGAGGGCGATGTTGCGGTCAGCAGCCTCGGCGAGGCCATGACCGATGTCGGCGCTGACCACTTTGCGGGCGCCCCCTTTGAGGGCATACAGCGAAAAAGCGCCGGTATAGGCGAAACAATTGAGCACGCTCAACCCGGCCACATAGTGCATCAAGGTCTGGCGGTTTTCGCGGTGATCGAGGAACAAGCCGGTTTTTTGGCCAACCTGGGGATCCACCACAAACTGCAGCCCAGCATGCTCACGGACCACCAATTCATGCGCCGGCACCTCGCCCCACAGCACGGCGCGTCGTTGCGGTGTAGTGCTCTCTTCGTCGCGGTTTTTGCTGCCCAGCACCGCCACCAAATCGGGATTCACCGCTACCAAGGCAGTCACCACGTGATGGACGATACTCGCGGGGCCACTACCATAGCTCTGAAGCACCGCCACATTGCCGTACAAATCGACGGTGATGCCTGGCAGGCCGTCGCCTTCGCCAAACAACCAGCGGTAGGCGGTCACCCCTTGGGCGCGCAATATAGAGCGCCCCTGCCAGGCCTCGCGGACGCGCTGGGTAATCAATGTGGCGTCGATGCGATTGGCGGTGGTATAGATACGGATGGCGATGGGGCCTTGGGCATCCCACAACCCAATCCCGCGCCAGCCCGCACAGCGCACCACCACTTCGGTGCCATCGGCCAAATCAATGGCGGCATCGAGGTGATTGCGGTAGACCCACGGATGGCCACGGCGCAGGGCATCGCGTAAATTGCGCGGCAGGGTAATTTCGGCACGGGGCATGGTGATTCCTTTTGGTAATTATTGATGAAAAACGTACCGCGGCGCAGGGCCGCGGTACGTCACCAGCACAGGGTTATTTTTGGCCTTCGAGGGCCTTGTGGTTGCCGTAGGTGGGGCGGACCAAGCCATTGGGGGCAGCCCAGCGCACGCCGTTGGCGATAACCAACTGGACGTTTTTGTCGAAATAGGTGGGGTATGACTCGTGGCCAGGGCGGAAGTAAAAGACTTTGCCGTTGCCGCGATGATAGCAGCAACCGCTCCGGAATACTTCGCCGCCGGTGAACCAGCTCACCATCACCAAATTGTCGGGAGCCGGGATGTCAAAGCGCTCGCCGTACATTTCTTCGGGGAGCTCGAAGTGTTGGGGCACGCCAGCCGCAATCGGATGGCTTGGCTCGATGACCCATACCCGCTCGATGTCGTCAGACTCACGCCACTTGAGGTCACAGGTGGTGCCCATCAGCGACTTGAAGATTTTTGAGAAGTGCCCTGAGTGGAGCACAATCAAGCCCATGCCACGTTCCACGACATGTTTTTTGACCCGTACGACGATGTCGTCTTGGACGGCGTCGTGGGCCATATGCCCCCACCACACCAACACATCGGTTTGGGCCAATACGGCTTCGGTCAGACCATGTTCGGGGTCATCGAGA
>CANFUF010000102.1 GCA_947450095.1 Roseiflexaceae bacterium | reverse complement strand
TTGATCGCTATCGCGGCGATTTGGCGCAACAGGATGCCGCCGCTCGTTTGCTGGCTTATGGGCTCGAGCTGGTGGTAGTGACGTTGGCTGCGCAGGGCTGCATCGTGTTTACCCCCCACGAAACAGTGCAGGTACCAGGATTGAACGTGGCCGTGGTCGATGTGACTGGGGCGGGCGATACGTTTTGTAGTAGTTTTTTGTATGCCCGATCCCAAGGCTACGATATCGCCGCTGCCGCCGCCTTTGCCAACGCCGCCGCCGCGATGTGTGTGGCGGGGTTGGGGGCCCGCGCCGGTGCGGTGGCGCCGGAGGCGGTTGCATTGATGATGTCACGTTAGTGTATTATTTTTTGTAAAAAAAACGTGCGCTGCGTCGTGAATAAGCCCCTTGGCATGCGTACGTCGCAGTGGGCTCATGGGCACGTGCAATAATAGGCATGAATAGAAATAGTCGTGTGTCAAGTTCTACGATACACGAGAGGATGAACAAATGACCCAGCAAATCGACCCCACCAGCGACCGTTTGTTTCGCCATATGGCCTGGGCCAATGCCCAAACCTTTGCGGTACTCGCCAGCCTGCCCGCAACCACATTTGCGGTCTGTGAACCGGGCAACGACTGGAGTATCGGCATGATTACGGCGCATTTGGCCGAAGCCGCCACCAGCTATGCATCGCGGCTCGACGGCATGCCCTACGCCGATTTGCCGTTTGATCGTGTGTCGACGCACGCCGAGCTTGCCATCGCTACGGCTGCCTGTGCCGGCGCCGACGCCCGCTTGCATGTATCAGCCCACACCCCAACGGGTGTAGTGACGCGCCAAGACGATCCGACCCTGACGCGCGCCCGTGCCACCGTCCTCGCCCAAGCCATCCACCACGCCACCGAGCATCGCGCCCAGATTGCCGGCGCACTCGTCGCCAATGGCGTCACCGCTCTCAGCCTCGACGACCTCGATGTGTGGGCCTTTGGTGATGCCGAAGGGTTGGGCGCTTAGCACGTAACGCCGGGCAAGTGTATTATTTTTTGTGAAAAAAACGTGCGCTGCGTCGTGAATAAGTTCCGTAACATGCGTTCAGCGCAGTGGTATGCGCAGAGTTTTTATTTGCAAGAGTAGTGTGTCAAATTACGCTGACGCACCGAAGGATGAACGAATGAAACCACAAATTGACCCAACCAGCGATCGTTTGTTTCGCCATATGGCTTGGGCCAATGCGCAGTTGTTTACGATTATGCAGCGCTTACCAGATGCAGTATTGCACTACACCGAGCCAGGCAACGAGTGGACTGTGGCAATGACGCTCCATCACCTCGTTGCGGCGGCGGTTTATTTAGCAGAATTACTCGATGGTAATCCAGGCATCCTTACCGCACCAACATCTCTGCCACCGACGCGCATCGTCGAACTCGAGGCGTTGGCGAAAATATGTGCCGGCGCCGACGCCCGCTTGCATGTATCAGCCCACACCCCAACGGGTGTAGTGACGCGCCAAGACGATCCGACCCTGACGCGCGCCCGTGCCACCGTCCTGGCCCAAGCCATCCACCACGCCACCGAGCATCGTGCCCAGATTGCCGGTGCACTCGTCGCCAATGGCGTCACCGCTCTCAGCCTCGACGACCTCGATGTGTGGGCTTTTGGTGATGCCGAAGGGTTAGGCGCCTAGCACGTAACGCCGGGCAAGTGTATTATTTTTTGTGAAAAAAACGTGCGCTGCGTCGTGAATACGATTCTTTACATCCGTTCAGTGCAGCCATACAGACGATTTTTGGGATTGTGATGGGATATGCGCGTTGTAAATGTATTGTGTTGGGAAAATAGCAGGGCAACGAAATGCCGCAAATTCTCCTCGAATTCGCGGCATTTTGCATTACTAAATGACAAAATAAACTGTTAACGCAAGTGATAGCTTAGAAAATTTCCAATAAATCCCATTTGTTTTGCCATTCTTGTATACGATAATTGTTGATACTATGATGATCTGAATCATCATTAATAGGACGGTGACCACCGTGTTCTCGTAGATATTCTTCGTGTGTTTTTTGAATGTTACTACGAATCCACCGGTCAGGCACAATCCAGAATTTCGGCTCATCATCAAATTCAACAAACACCCAAAATTGTTCTTCATTCTCAGCTGTTGTATTAACAACAATTCCTTCGTTGGCAGACGTGTGCCAATTCCCTTTGCGCTTGGTTTTTACTTTTATTATCACGGTACGACTACCATCTTGACTTGTTGCACGCAAACGAATTTGTTGTGTTCCAACAGTCTGCACGCTCCCTGCACCGCGCATTATTAATTCATTTTCTACTAAATTTCTACCACTTCGGTTCGTTTCATGGCTGTTCATATTTTTCTCACTTGTTTGTCAACACGCTTACTCGGGATGCTCATGAAAACAGTATTACCGTCCCCGTTGCAACACCTGCTTGGTGTAATTGCACGAATTACAAATCATGATACGGTAGCCGGCCGCATTGGTATGGCGCATATCGCGACCACAGCGTGGGCACACTTGTAGGTCGTAGACGGATCCCGACTGTACCACCGGACTCGACCGCCCGCCACTATCGGCCACACTACTGGGATTCACCCGTTGTTTGATATTGGGGCGAGCATCGCCGGTGGGGACGATTTGCAGGGTCTGCAAGATACGATCAACCAAAATGCGATAATCTTCGGCACCACGACATTCGGCGTCGTATTCAAAAATAGATTTGCCGTACGAAGGCGACTCAGACAAGCGCACGTTGGTGCGAATCGGCTGGGTGACTCGACTGCCATAGAGCCGCTGTAAGTTTTCGAGTAATTGCAGTGATTGGCTCGAGCGTGGGTCATACATGGTGGGCACAATCAACTTGATTGCATCCGTGTTGCCCTTCATCTGCTCGATTTGCTTAAATAGCAGTTCGACACCCCGGATCGAAAATGGTTCGACGGTGGTAGGGGTAATAATATCGTCGGCCGCCACTAGCGCATTGGCGTTCATGGGGGTGAGTGAGCCACTCGAATCAATCAAAATCATGTCGTAAAAATCTGCAATGGGCGCCAGCACGCGCTCGAGCGTGCGCCCCCATTCACCACCCCGTGACATGGTGGTTTGGGCGCTGAGCAGGGTGGTATCGGCCACAATCAAATCGAGATTGTGGCGAGCGGGGATGATACACCGCGCCGGATCCATCCCTTCGATCATCAGTTCGTAGAGGGTGTGTTTGGCAGTGACACCCAGAGATGACGATAAATTGCCTTGGGGGTCGGTATCGATGAGGAGCACTTTGACCCCGCGCAACGCGAGGCCAGCGCCGATGTTGATGACGGTAGTAGTTTTGCCGATGCCACCTTTGAGGTTGGCCACGGTGACGATGCGACTCATGTGGGTTCCTTGTCGTTGTTGCGTTGTTACAAATATACCATAGATGGTAGTAATGTATGAAAATGTAGCGACGCACAACATACGATATAATCAACATGCATTCGTTTTTGACAAGATAGGAGCCACTATGCCGTGGATTCGTGTCTTTACCGTTGAAGAAGCCACGGGCTTCCTCAAAGAGCAGTACGATGCTGCCATCAAACGCGCTGGGCGCATTTGGAACATCGTGGCGATCATGGGCCAAAACCCCCGGGCCATGAAAGCCTCCATGGATATGTATGGGGTATTGATGCATGGCCCGTCGCCATTGTCACGCAGTCAGCGCGAAATGTTGGCTACGGTCACCTCGTCCGTCAACCACTGCCTCTACTGAAGACGGTCGCATGCGCATGACCTCCGTGCTGAGGTCGCTAAAGATTTTGGGATTACCGACGAAGTCCAAGCCGATTTGCTGGTACATCATATTTGTAGCGATTGGCGCAAAGCCGCCTTGTCACCTGCCGATGTGGCGCTCTGTGCCTACGCCGAGAAGCTCACCAAGACCCCCCAACAAATGAGCCCTGCCGACCTCGATGTGTTGCGTACCCATGGCTTTGATGATCGCGGGATTCACGATGCCACCCAAGTAATTAGCTATTTTAATTACATCAATCGCATCGCCGATGCCCTCGGCGTCGAACCCGAAGCCTTTGTCCATCCCTGGGAACAACGCACCAAATAATCCACACACAAACTCCCCGTTGTACATACGTGCAACGGGGAGTTTGTATGTGGTATTTTCTCTTTCGATTACCGATTATTGATTTGCATAATTAGCACAATTACTGTGGTGACAACCAATGACATAATCAAAACGGGCGTGAATGCCGCTGCCACACAATCCGAACGATAACAATTGTGGTAGGTACATTGATTCAATACCATCACCGCTGGGAATGTAATCAACAATACTTTGATAAATCGTCCCATAAATCCTGCCATGATTACTCCTTCACGTAATAAAATAGGGTCTTGCATAATAATAATATTTTTAAAGTCCACATTTGTGGATTTTATTTCTGGTAAATTAATTAAATAGTAGATATAGAGCGAAAGAAGATACCAATGGAATATTTATCACGGTATATCAAATGGGTTATTGTGGTGGTAGTGCTCCTCGGTGCGCTACCGGCAGCGTTGTCGTATCAAGTGACGGGTACGGTGATTCACTATGTACCAGCAACGAAGCATTTATTGTGGGGATGGACGGATTGTGAAGGCAATTTGATGTCGTGGGTCCGTTATAGTAGAAATCGGTTACAACTCGCTTATTATACAATTGAAAAATACAAAGAACCGTCTAGTCGTAAAGAGCGGTTGCTTATATTGGAAAACAACGATACAGAAACAACACCAGAATTAAACGATATGCCTACGTATGTGAAAAAGATAAAATTAGATTATGAGCAAGATAATCCACCATTTTTTTGTCATCCCATGGTATTTCAAGTTTGGCAAAATATACTGAAACTCAACGAAAATCATTTGGAATTTTATCTTGTGCTGTATGGCGAAAATAATGAAGATAGTACTGCACAATTTGATAACCTTGTTGCGCAATTGAATACGACACTTGTGTTGATTGCAAAATCTGATCTCAAGGAACGATTTTTGCAAGCTGCGGATATGGAGTAATGGCGTGATAGCGATAAAAATCACTACATGCAGTTGATCGTGTAGCGTAGGATGAATTGGTAACTCAAATCCGTGTCATACTTTTAAAGTTATAATCACTGTTTTGATGGCTGTTTTTCGTGTTAATATAACCCTATAGAAATAGTATACTTTTTGGAGTAGCAAACCATGAACCGCACCATCATCTACGCTGACCACGCTGCCACCACCCCGCTGGCCCCTGAAGTGCTTGCGGCGATGATGCCCTATTTGACGGAATACTATGGCAACGCCTCGAGTCCCCATGCCATGGGACAAGCTAGCCAAATCGCCGTTGATCGCGCTCGTGACGATGTCGCCAACGTGCTGGGCTGTACGTCGGCCGAAGTGATTTTTACCGGTGGGGGATCCGAAGGGGACAACCTCGCCATCAAAGGTGCGGCGTTGGCGTACCTGCAGGCGCACGGGACGGCGCATGTAGTGGTGAGTGCCATCGAACACCACGCAGTGTTACACGCTGCTGAGGCGTTACAACGCCATGGCGTCACGATGACTGTGGTGCCCGTCGATGGCGATGGGGTGGTGAGTGTGGCAGCGGTGGCGGCGGCGGTGCGCCCCGATACCGCCGTGGTGTCGGTGATGTATGCCAACAATGAAATCGGCACCATCGAGCCAATCAAAGAAATCGCGGCCCTGTGTAAATCACGCCACATTTTGTTCCATTGCGATGCAGTCCAAGCTGCCGGATTGTTGCCACTCAACGTGCATGAACTAGGCGTCGATTTATTGACGATTACCGCGCATAAGTTTTATGGACCCAAAGGGGTGGGCGTGATGTATGTGCGCCGGGGGGCGGTCGTTTTCCCGCAAATCCATGGTGGGTCCCAAGAGCGCCGCCGCCGGGCGGGCACCGAAAACGTGGCGGGGATTGTAGGACTCGCTACCGCCTTGACCATCGCCGCCGCCAAACGCGAGACAGAAGTCGCCCGGCTGACACCCCTGCGTGATGCCTTGATTGCGGGCATCACGGGTGAGTTGGCCGGCGTGCGACTGACGGGTCACCCCACCCATCGATTGGCTAATAATGCCAGTTTTGTCATCGATGGCATTGATGGCGATAGTTTGCTCATCATGCTCGATCAACGGGGCATTTGTGCCTCGAGCGGCTCGGCGTGCACGAGTGGCTCACTCGAACCCTCACACGTGTTGTCGGCACTCGATGTACTCGGCTCCGATTTACAGGCCGCCTTGCGCGTGACGCTCGGGCGGAGTACGACGTTGGCCGATGTTGAATTCATCATTGCGCAGGTGGTTGCGGTGGTGCAATTGTTGCGACAGGCCTAAACAGTGTCCGGCTGATGCAATTCACTCTTGTATTATTACCGGTATACTATAAATACGAATTTATCTTTACAAAAAAACAAAAGAGGAGCTATCGATGCGTAGTGTATTGAGTATGGCGATTCGCCGTGTGTTAGGGGTATTTGGGGTCATCCCAGCAGTGAGTGACAAAATCGATCAAATTGCTGATACCGCAGTGGATAAACTCGAAGAAGCCATTCCTGCAGTGAAACAAATCGACGACATGTTGGGTGCGACGTCACAACGGAGTGCGAGTCCGGCAACAGGTTCTGCCAACGGAATCGGTGAGGCTGGGTTTAATAGTCAAGTATTGCAGTCAGATTTACCGGTGTTGGTCGATTTTTGGGCGCCGTGGTGTGGCCCGTGCAAAGCCGTTTCCCCAGTTATCGAAGCGCTTGCCCAAGAATATGCGGGCAAAATCAACGTCGTCAAAATCAATATCGACGAAGATGCCGCCTTATCTGACACCTACAACGTGCAGTCGATTCCTACGATTGTCTTTTTCAAAAACGGCAGCGAAGTATCACGCAGTAGTGGCGTCAAAACCAAATTACAATTCCAGCGTGATATCGAATCGACCATTGCGTAAATAGCCGCAGCGAATACGACACGGAGTGAGGGTGGGGCATTGCAAATGCCTCACCCTCAGATCATTTCTATCTGGCCAGCAGTTTGCTCGACGAGGATGGCCCGGATGGTGTCAACATCGGCAACCCGCAGGGTGACGGTCATGGTGACATCGGCGGCGAATTGTTCGTCGTCGCTGCGATGATCGTATTGGGCGAGGGTGCGTTTGACGCCGTCGTATTGGGCATAGCTCATTACCAGCACACATTGCTGGCGGGCGATTTTTTCGACCCGGGAGGTGACGAGCAGTACTTCGCGTACCGCATCGCCATAGGCATGGACGAGGCCGCCAGTGCCGAGGAGCGTACCGCCAAAATAGCGGGTCACCACCACCACTACATCACCGAGGCCACTGCCATTGAGCACGGCCAAGGCCGGGCGGCCTGCGGTGCCAGACGGCTCGCCGTCATCGCTCATGCCGAGGGTGGTGGTGGCGCCATGCCCGATAACATAGGCATAGACATGGTGCGAGGCATCGGGCATGGCATGGCGGATAGATGCAATAAATGCCTTGGCCTGCGCCACACTGTCGACGGGGGCCAGGTGCGCAATGAAGCGTGAATTACTGGCCCTGATTTCGCACGAGGCAGCCGCAGCAGGGATGAAATTGGCCATAATGATACCTTGATTCGGTGATTATTTACGGGTGAATTCGCCAGCAATTGGCAAGGTAAAGCTAAAGGTGCTCCCTTTGTTGACCACACTGGTGGCCCACACCCGCCCCCCTTGGAGCTCAACCAGCCCTTTGACGATTGATAACCCGAGCCCTGTGCCGCCAATGCTTTTGGTGTTGGAATTGTCGACACGCATAAAGCGATCCCAGATGCGTTGCAGGTTTTCGGGGGAAATCCCGATGCCGTTGTCGGTGACGCTGATACCGACAAACCGCCCACTGGGGTGCATGTCGGGTAATTCGCTGAGTTCACGCACGCGTAGGGTGATGTCACCACCGCTCGGCGCGTATTTGGCGGCGTTCGTGAGTAGGTTGGTGATGATTTGGCGTACTCGCTCTTTGTCGGCATGTACGGGTGGGATGTCGATGGGAATATCGAGGGTAATCGTGTGGGCATCGAATGTCGGTTGCCGTTGTAATTGGCGACTCAGGTCGGTGCAGAGTTCTTGGAGTGGGACTGTCCAACGATTAATCCGGACGGTGTTGGCTTCGATACGGGCAAAATCAAGCACGTCGTTGACTAGGTTCTCGAGATTTTCGGCTTCACGGCGCAATATTTTGAGGAAGTTCTTTTGGTCTTCGGCGGGGAATTCGCGGGCCAACAACAAATCGGAGTAGCCCAAAATCGAGGTCAGTGGTGTTTTGAGTTCGTGTGACACCATCGACGTGAATTCACTTTTGAGGCGATCGGCCTCTTTTTCACGCGTCAAATCATTAATCACCCACAAGCGTCCCGTGATTTGTTCGTTACTATCGCGGGTAGGCACCGACAGCACGTTGAGGTCTTGGTGGGGGTTGCGTAATTTGAGGTTGAGCGAAAACTCTTGGTCGGGTTTGGCTTGGCCGTTGGTACAAAAATCACTAAACGCCGCCGAATCATGGAAGCGGGGCAACAGCAAACTGAGTAAATCAAACGGCACCCGGAAATTGGCGTTGACTTGGGCGTGGTGCAATCCCCAGATGAGCAAAAATGACGGATTATGGCGGAGTACTTGGCCATGTCGGTCAATCAGCACCAGTCCTGAGGGGATGCTGTTGAATACTTGGCTAAGCTGGGTGCTCCGCTCGAGCATTTCTTGGTAGCGCAGGGCACGGCGCAACGGTTGTACCGCGGCTTCGGCGACGCCTAGCGCCATGGCCGATTCGTTGTCCCCAAAGGCGTTGGCGCGGGTGCTGTCGAGGATAAGTACCGCTTCGGCCCGCCCATCGACAGTGATGGGGATGGCGATTTTGGCGCGGATTTCGGGTTTGGTTTCGTAAAAATAATCGACGTCTTGAGTGACTTCGCGGATGAGCAACGAGCGGGCACTACGGGCCACTTTGCCGGCGATGCCGCTTTCCCAGCTCCAGCGGTGGCGTTTGTGTTCGCCACTAATATCGGGTAATAGACTGACCGTATAACCGTGGGTGGCGACCAATTCGATTTCTTGGCGGTCATGATCGACATAGACGATGCTCCCCGCTTCGGCGCCGGTATAGTCGATTCCGCGAGACAACACGAGTGGCAATAGACTGTGGAGCGGCAGGGGTGGGTCAAAGTCTTGGCGCAGACGTGACAATAACTGGGCCAAGTCGAGGTGTTTGCTGATGGTTAACACTGCTTGATCGTCGGGTTGGATGAGCTCATCTGGGAGGGCTGCGATGGCGTGGTCGATTTCGGCGGCCAGGAGCGGCGTGATTGCGTCAATGGTTAATTGGTCTGCGGGAGCCAATGGTTCGTTGTCGGCAGTGCGAAATTCGAGCACACCCCAGACATGTTGTTGCCAGCGGATGGGAATTCCATGCACAATCATCGTTTTGGCAAGGACTTCACCGTTGGTTTGGGCAATATTGATGGTGGTGGTTTTTTGGTAGGGGGCGACTGACGCGACAACAGCGGTAATGACATCGTCGTCCCAGGGGGCATTCCAGGTGGCGTTGGTCATCACGTGCATTGGGTTTTGGTGTGATTGCGGATCACGCCAATAAGTCAATCGTCCATCGTGATAGATTATCACTGCGCGTAATAACCCAAATACTTGCTCGATGCGGGTATTAAATGGTTGGGTGGTAGCGAGTGCTTTGGCACAAGCCGATATTACATGCAGATGCGGTGGAGTGAGTGGAATAGTTGACATGATCTATACTCAATTAACACTATAAATTCTTTTGGTGCAATACATTGTAGACGGCAGATTCACGCATTGTCAACGCAGTTTTTTTACATGAAATTTACGAATCGTCGTTTACACGGTGGATACGCCAAATGACGATTTTTTATGCAAGATGACAAATTTGTGAATTCTGGTACTATTGAATATAATCAGATTCGTAAGCGAATTTGGATACGTGATTGTCGGTTATATGTGAGGATGAACATGAAGCGATTGTTTGTAGCACTAATGGTATTGGTATTGACGGCGTGTGCGAGTGCACCGGCTACTCCTGCGGCAGGGACGCTCAAAACAGTCCGGATTGGGTATGTGCCGGTGTTGATTTATGCCCCATTATATGTCGGCATCGAACGCGGCTATTTTGCTGCCGAAGGCATCAAAATCGAATCAACTCCCATCCAAGGGGGCAGTGATGCCGTGGTGCAATTAGCAGCTGGTAATTTTGATGCTGCAATGGGTGGTGCAGGTGCAGGGTTGTTCAACGCAGCAGCTCGCGGTGTAAAGTTTTCGATTGTGGCACCCATGCACAGCGAAAAACCTCCCATCACCAGCCCGCTGGTGATTAGTGCGGCTCGCAAAGGTGAAATCACCAAAGTTGCTGACCTCAAGGGCAAAAAGGTTGCCATCAATGCCAAAGGTGCTGCTACCGAATATTGGTTGAACGAAGCACTTGGGCAAGGTGGCTTGACCGTCGATGATGTCGAAGTGATGACGGTGCCCTTCAAAGATGTACCGGCAGCCTTGGCCAACAATTCGATCGACGCCGCCATCCTTGGCGAGCCACTGGCCACCATTGCGATGGACAAAGGCCAAGTTGCGATTTTGTCCAACAATTTCATCAATGGTTTTGATGCAACTTACCTTTATATGGGTGAATCGTTGCTGGCAGACAAAGCAACGTCACAAGGCTTCATGCGGGCCTATCTCAAGGCTTGTGCCGATTTGCAGGGTGATTATATGTCGCCCGAATTAGCCGCCATCATGGAAAAATACACCAAGGTTCCGGCCGCCGTTGTCGTACGAGCTGCCACGGCGCAATACGATGCCTCAGGCAAAATTCCTGTCAATGATTTGAGCGCGTTGCAGAAATACTTCCGCAAACGAGGGTTGTTGGAATACGACAAAGATTTAGACATTGCGACATTGATTAATACCGACTTGGTGGCGAGCGTCGCCGGAAAGTAGGCGCGGTAATGGACAGCGGTGTAGTTGTCGATTTTGCGCATCTAGGGGTCACCTACGCCAATGGCGTGGTGGCCCTTTCTGACCTTTCATTGACCATTGCCGCCGATCAAGCGGTATGTGTGGTAGGTCCGAGTGGCTGTGGCAAAACGACCTTATTGCGGGTATTGGCGGGACTCGAACAAGCCACTCACGGTGGTGTGCAGCTTTCGCGCCCGGCCACATTGGCGATGGTATTCCAGCAGGGCTTACTCTTCCCGTGGTTGTCGGTGGCAGACAATATCAGCTACGGGCTGATGACACGGGGCGCCACCCCTCCCCAATGCCGGGCGGCGGCGCGTGAATGGAGCGAGCGGATGGGGTTGCAACGCTTTATTGATGCCTACCCCCATCAATTATCGGGGGGGATGCAACAGCGGGTGGGGCTGGCACGGGCACTGGCTGTCAACCCCGATGTGCTATTGCTCGACGAACCGTTTGCGGCCCTCGATGCCCAAACTCGGGTTCTGATGCAAGAATTGTTGGTTGATTTGCGCCGCCAAGGGTTGTGTCGCAGTTTGTTGTTGGTGACACACGCCATCGATGAAGCGTTGTTGGTGGGTGACCGGGTGGTAGTGCTGTCGGCACGCCCGGGACGCATTATTGCCGATGTGACGCCCGAATTAGCCCACGGCCAGAGTTTCGACGAAATCCGGGCTCAACCGGCTTTTATGCAGGCCTTTACGAAGATTTGGCAACTCATCCGCGGCGAAGTCGAAGCGCAATTGCGTGAGGAGGTCATACGATGACCCAAAGTCGCTGGTTGACATGGCTTTCGCCGCTGTTGTTGCTGGTGTTGTGGGAAGGGGCCGTGCAACTCAATCTACTCAATCGCGTCTTTATTCCCCCACCCAGTGAAGTGGTGGTGGCGCTTGCCAAAGCCTTGCGCGATGGCAGTATGCAACACGATGTGGTGGTGAGTAGCCAACGAATTGTGTTGGGGTTTGTGATTGGGGCGGTGCCTGGCACGCTACTAGGGATTTGGAGTGGCCTCAATCGCACCGTACTCGCACTAGTGCGCCCGTTGGCGACGATGTTGTACCCTGTGCCAAAAATCGCCTTGTTGCCATTGGTAATTGTGGTGTTGGGCATCGGCGAAGTGAGCAAAGTGGCCACAGTGGCCGTCAGTGTTTTTTTGATGGTGGTGATTCATACCATCGGGGGTGTCTTGCAAATCGACCAGCGTTATTTCGAGGCGGCTCGGGTATTTGGCGCCAATCAACGCACCATATTTCGTACTGTCGCCTTGCCCGCCAGTCTGCCGGCGATTGTCGAAGGCTGGAAGTTGGCGATGGGGTTTGCGCTGACGTTGATTGTCGGTGTGGAGTTTGTCGGTGCCAATGACGGCATCGGCTATCGCATCTGGCAATCGTACGAGTTGTATGCCATTGCTGACATGATGGCGGCGGTGTGTGTAATAGCCGGCTTGGGCTGGGTAGTGACAGTAGTACTCGATGAAGTGGCGCGGCTGATGGTGCCGTGGCGTTATACAACAGTCAAGGAGTCGCGTATGTCGGTCGTACGAACCTGGTGGGGCGCAGTGCGCCCATGGAGCTATACCGCCGCCATTGTGCCGGTGTTGTTGGGGGCTGCCATTGCCGCCCAGCAGGTGGGATTGAATTGGTGGCTGTTGATGCTCGCCTTGATTGGCTCTATTGCCATCCAAGGGGGCACCAATCTGATGAATGATTACTATGATTACCGCAAAGGCACCGATACCCCCGCCGTCAAAGGGACGGGTGGAGCGTTGCTGCGGGGTGAACTCACCCCCACCCAGATTTTTTGGGCAGGGATAACGGCCTTTGCCATTGGCGCCGCCATCGGCCTTTATTTGGTGTCGGTGACGGGACCATTTATTTTTTGGTTGGGGTTGTGTAGTGTGGCGGTCGGTTATTTTTATACGGCGGGGCCATTTGCCTTGGCGTATGTGGGGTTGGGCGAAATTGCCGTCTTTATTTTTATGGGGCCAGTGATGGTCCTCGGCTCGTATTTCCTGCAGATTCCCACGGTGGCGTGGCCGGCCGTGTGGGTGTCGTTGCCGGTGGCCTTTGTGGTGGCGGCGATTTTGCACGCCAACAATTTGCGCGACATCGATACTGACCGCATCAATAACAAACGCACCTTGGCGACGATTTTTGGGCGTGATGGTGCCCGCATCGAGTATTACATTCTGGTGGGTGGCACCTTTGTCAG
>CANFUF010000101.1 GCA_947450095.1 Roseiflexaceae bacterium | reverse complement strand
TGAGAATGCGAATGGACTGTTACGTGAATTCTTCCCCAAAAAGACCGATTTTGCGACGATATCGGATGCACAACTCGCCGCCGCGCTGCATGCGATAAATCAGCGCCCACGCAAATGTTTGCACTGGCAATCAGCACAGGATTCATTTATCCACACGTTGTCGCACTTGAATTGACAATCCGCCATTTGATTAAATTAATTTAAATAGTATAAAAATTATCCCCTTTAAATTAATTTAAATAAAAAAATAAGGTAATACAAATAAAATAATTCATAAATAGCATTTTTGATTTTATTTGATATAAAACACATACAGTATACTAACATTTTTTAAATATTTGATTCATATATTTTGTTATTATGTAGTTGGAGATTAATTTCGTCAATATGCATTTATGTACTAGGAGTAACCTAATGTTTCGTAAGATTATCGCCGCCGTCATTCTGATTGCCTGTGCCTTCGCCATGATGCCGGTCAAGAGCACCCGTGCCGCCCAAGAACGTGCCGCGTTTGAGCCCCAAGCCAATGTGGTTGTAGGCGCACAAGCCCGCACCGGTCGCATTAGCTACTCACTCCAATTCGACATCGGCCAAGATGCAACGTTGATCGAGATTGCCCCAGCTGGTTCAAATGTATGGACCACTTTCTTGAATCAAGATCAAGCCGATGCCATTGTGGTCAATCGCCACATCGGCTACTTCAGCCAAGTAATTTACAACTCCAACATATTTGACATCCGTGTCAATGGGGTGGTGTGGCACAACGTAGAACTTGCCAACGATCGCTTGACCGTCCTCGGATATGACTACGAGCCAATCGTTGTCTTCTCACAAGATTCATTCCGTCAATAATTTGGTCTAGCGACATAGTCGCAACAAATCACTCCTACTTCTTAGCGCTCAAGAAGTAGGGAGTGATTTTTTTGACAATCTGCACCGTAACCATACAAACAAAAAAACATCGCCGCAGTCGGTATGACTGCGGCGACAAGACTATAATATGCAATTTAGGGGCGATGGGTATGCCAATTAGTGGCACCTTGATAGGCGTCAGCAACCCGCAGTATTTCTGATTCAGCAAAGGCCTGACCAATCAACTGCAACCCCACAGGCAAGCCATTGTCAAAGCCACACGGCACCGAGATACCAGGCAAACCGGCGAGGCTCACTGGCAGGGTACATACGTCTTGGAGGTACATGGCCACGGGATCGGCACTGTTTTCGCCAAATTTAAAGGCCACATTGGGGGATGTAGGAGCGGCAATCACATCGACATTCGCAAAGGCATGGGTAAAGTCTTGGCGAATCAAGGTGCGTACTTGTTGGGCCCGTTTATAAAAGGCATCGTAGTAACCGGCCGACAACACATAGGTACCAAGCATAATACGACGGCGTACTTCTGGGCCAAACAAATCGCCCCGAGTTTGGTCGAGGGCATCACGGTAGCTATCACCATCGCTGCGCAGGCCATAACGTACGCCATCAAAGCGAGCGAGGTTTGATGATGCTTCAGCTGTTGCAACGATGTAGTAGACGGGCAATGCGTGGGGACTGTTGGGTAACGAGATTTCTTTGATGATGGCGCCGAGATCCTGCAAGACGCGAATCGATTCACGGACGGCTTGTTCGGTGCCTTTTTGCATCCCATCAACAAACAATTCACGGGGAATTCCGACGCGCAGGCCTTTGAGTGAACCACCCAAGCCTGCCACGTAGTCTGGCACTGCAGTGGGAGCTGAGGTGGCATCATAGCCATCGTGACCAGCGATACCGTTAAGCATCATGGCACAGTCACGGGCCGTCCACGCCATCGGGCCGATTTGGTCAAGTGACGACGCAAAGGCGATCAAGCCATAGCGCGACACCCGACCATAGGTCGGTTTGAGGCCGGTAATGCCACACAGCGAGGCGGGTTGGCGGATACTCCCACCGGTGTCTGTACCCAATGTGCCTGCGGCCAAACCAGCGGCGACGGCTGCGGCTGAGCCGCCACTCGATCCACCAGGGACGCAATCGGTATTCCACGGATTGCGGGTCAACTGATAGGCACTGTTTTCGGTGGAAGAGCCCATGGCGAATTCATCGCAATTGAGCTTCCCGAGTAACACAGCGCCTTGGGATTTGAGGCGGGCAACGGCAGTGGCATCGTAGGGTGGGCGATAGTTTTCGAGGACTTTGGAGCCACTCGTAGTAGGTAATCCCGTTGTTGATAAGACATCTTTGATGCCTAATGGAATACCGAGTAAGCCACCATGTTCACCCGCATGAATACGGGCATCAGCGGCGATGGCTTGTTGGCGGGCACCATCACTATCCACATGCAAATACGCACCAATCGTACCATCATTGCTGGCAATCCGGGCTAGTAAGGCATCGGTGAGTTGTACTGCGGTCACATCGCCAGCATCAAGGCGGGCGCGCATTTCGGCAATGGTGAGGTTGTGTAGTTCGTTCATTGTCATCCCGTTCAATATCCCTTATTACGGCCAGTTACAATATCGACAAAGGTACGTATACAAATCTTGATGTCGAAAAGTAACGACCAATTCTCTACATAGTATAAATCGTAACGGGTGCGGTCTTCAATACTGGTATCACCGCGTAATCCGTTGGCTTGGGCCCAACCAGTAATGCCTGCTTTTTGTTTGTGGCGGCGCATATAGTAGGGGATTTCTTGGCGGAAGCGTTCGACCCATACGGACTGCTCTGGACGTGGCCCGACCACACTCATTTCACCACGAATCACATTGATGAAATTGGGCAATTCGTCGAGTGAGGTTTTGCGCAAAAAACTACCGATACGGGTGCGGCGCGGATCATCTTTGGTGGTCCAGCTGGCAATTTGGGCAGCATCCGAACGCATCGTGCGGAATTTGATAGTGGGGAACGGCGCGCCATCCATACCAACCCGTGATTGCACAAAAAAGACGGAACCTGGGGATTCGAGTTTAATTAGGAGCGCAATCAGCATCATGAGTGGCGAAGCAACCAACAATACGAGTGACGCAAACACCATATCAAATGCCCGCTTTAAGGCTTGATTCAATGGATTGGCAAGGGCACCATTGCGCACGTTGAGCAATGGTAAGCCGGTAATATCGTTATCAGAGACTACATTATTGGTAATCAAGGTAAAGGCATCGGGATAAAGTTTGACTTCAACATGGGCGTCTTCAGCACGCATGATAATATCGAATAATTCCGTCGATGCCCGTCCCGATAATGCGACGATGACTAAATCAATATCGTGATTACGGATTGTTTCACCCATATGTGCAAACGTACACAGCACCGTGGCTTCATAGACCGTGGCACCAACGCTAATAGCATCGGAGGCGAACCCCACCACACGATAGCCCAAACTCAAATCACGCATCAACGAACGATAGACGAGTTGCCCAGGTTCAAGGGCGCCAATAATCAACACCCGGCGCACATCAATATTCCGGCGCCGAAAATTCGCGAGATTGGTGCGATAAATCGCCCGCAACAACACGGTCATTACCAGCAAGACACCCCATCCGCCCAGCAACGCAGAAGTAACAATCGGCACATTAATCAAGCCAAATTGCGGAATGACTAAATTGAGCAAATAAACGATACCCACTCCCGTAGTAACTGTGGCCACTGTTTTGAAGCTCTCATCGATACGTGACATACCACGGGGGAGACGATACATGCCCGACACTTCATAAGTCACAAAAAACACCGCATTGAGAAGCGCCACAAAAAACCATACCGCCGATTGTGGGGTATTATCAAACTGGGCTTGGCCTTCGATATTGAGTGGACGAATAAACCAATAAATAAACAACAACGCACTGTTGGTCGCAATGACATCTGCGGTCACCGCTGCCAAAATTACCAATATTCGATTGCGCCATAATCGCCACAACATATGATTAATCGACTCTTCGCGCAGGTCGTGGAGGGCGGAAGTAATTACGGGCAAGACTCACCTGCTCCTTTAACGTAATCCCTGTTTCAATCAGCCATCGTACCACCCAAGGTGTGGTATCAGCATAATATCGGCGGAAAAAAATCCGCATTGCATCATAAAAATAATGAATCGTCTGCACTGGCTGCTGCCTGCTCGATGCACGCTTGACATGATGCACGATGGCATCCGCCACATAGACAATCTGCCAGCCATACTGTTTGAAGCGGTAGCACCAATCGAGGTCTTCGCCATACATAAAGTATGTCTCATCAAGCAACCCAACCTCACGCACGACTGCAGTGGGCATCAACATACAGGCTCCGACCAAGGCATCAACGGCAATCGTTTGATTGGGATCGACAAACGTCATATTATACCGCCCAAATCGTGGATTACGTGGGAATAGTCGTGATAACCCGGTCATACGCCATAACGACACTTCAGGGGTGGGGAACGATCGGCGGCACGCCAAATCCAGTGACCCGTCAGGCAATAACAACCGTGGGCCAACCACACCCACCGTAGGATTCGCACGCAGATAATCAATTAATATATCAAATGCACCAGGAGTCACCACCGTATCTGGGTTTAGAATCATCACATACTCAGGAGCATCATTTGCTTCCAAAATGCGCCGTAATGCCAGATTATTGGCATAGGCAAAGCCACCATTATGGTCGCTTTGAATAGCGTGCACTGTAGGAAATTCTGCACGCACCATCGTCAAGGAATCATCACTCGACCCATTATCAACTACCCAGATATCACACGTACCTGCAGCAAAACCTACTGGAATCGATGCAAGACACGCGCGTAATAATTCCCGGGTATTGTAGTTGACAATCACGATGGCAATCCGTTGCATCTACCTGCTCCTCTGTATGTCTGTGTGTATATTACCATCACTATCATAGGTCGTAAAGAGCACTATACCCCAATAGCGTGCCGTAATCAGATTGCAACGGTGATTCCATACAAACCAAACACATTTCAAGACAGTCAGACCTTATGGTATGCTACCCATATATGCACTTATTGGCATCTTATACCCGAAAGTGAGCCCACAATGCGTCAACAAATTTCAACTGGTACGCCATGGGAAGCCATGGCCGGCTATTCACGCGCAGTGCGCATTGGGGCGCAGGTCGCAGTATCGGGGACCACTGCCTCGAATGCAGATGGCCAAGTACAGCACGCTGGTGATGCTGGCGCGCAGGCCACTTACATCATCCGCAAAATCGAAGCAGCCCTCAACAGCGCCGGCGCACAGTTGAGTGATGTCATCCGCACCCGGATTTTTGTGGCAAATATCGAAGATTGGGAAGCAGTCGCACGGGCGCATGGCGCCATCTTTGGGGATATTCGCCCCGCAAACACCCTCGTCCGGGCCCAAATGATTGACCCACGCATGCTGGTTGAAATCGAAGCTGATGCGATTATTACCACAGAAGTATAACCAATGAGCGACATTCCCGATTTGGCACTACGCCACGAAGCACTTTCCCCGCGCATTGCCACCAACCAACCGCCGTTATTGGTCCTCCTCCATGGCTATGGCAGCAACGAAGAAGACCTGCTCCAAATTGCCCCCTATTTACCCGATCAATTACAAGTCGTAAGTCTGCGGGCACCATTCATGCTGATGCCGGGCTCCAATGCCTGGTTTGCCATCGAGCCAAGCAATAATGGCCTACTTTGTGATGTCACCCAAGCCCAACAGGCCTTGGTCGTCCTCAACGAAAGCATCGACGAGGCCATCCGCATTTACGGCACGGACCCACAGCAAACCTTCGTAGCGGGGTTTAGCCAAGGAGGTGCGATGGCAGGGTTGGTCGCCATGAGTCGGACTGATGTACGTGGCACCGTCATCATGAGTGGTATCAATCCACTGGCGGTCACACCCACCCTGCCCACGGCCCCTTGCAACGGCGACATCCTCGTCGTGCATGGCACACTCGACGAAGTCGTGCCCGTTAGTGATGGGCAGGACAGCCGTGATGCCTTACGGGAGCTCGGGTTTGCAGTGCAATACGTCGAATACCCGATTGGGCATACTATCGATTTACGGGTCATCGGTGCACTTACTGGGTTTCTCAATCAGAGACTACAATGAACAGTAATTCACGGCAATTCCTCGAATCATTTATTGCCATCGAGACGTTTTTGGGTGATAACAGTGGATTGCCCCACGGCGTCCCATTCACACAGCACGTCGACACCCTGCGGCAATCCAATCATGCCGTACGGGTATTTGCCGAAGATCTCAAAGCCTTTGCGCGCTTACGCAATGTGATTGTGCATGAGCGTGGTGGTGGGCAGGTACTCGCAGAACCAAACCAATGGGCCGTTGAGCGCATCGCCCATATTCGTGATGTGTTGTTACAACCGGCGCTGGTGACGCAATTTATGCACACACCGGTATGGACGATTGATGCCGATGAGACGCTGGCGGTGGCCACCCAACGAATGTATGCGCAACATTATTCGCAATTACCCGTCTATGAGAACGGCCAATACCATGGTATTCTCACCGTACGCAATGTCACCTATTGGATAGGGGCGCAACACCATCCCAGCCTACGGCTAGACAATGTGCAGGTACGTACGGTACTCGAATTTGCGGCGCAACGTGATACGGCAATTTTTGTGCATCCACAGACGCCATTAATCGATGTGGTCGGTTATTTTGCCGCACACGACCGGCGTGGCACCTACCTCGATGCGGTCTTGATTACCCAAGACGGGACAGCCAACCAACCACTGCTCGGATTGATTGCGATGGCCGATATCCCAGCAATTAACGAACAACTTCAGTTATATTCGTAACATGCAGAAGGATTTATTCCATGAATCAGGGGATTTTTAATCCAAACATTGCGTTATTTATCTGGGCAGCCTTTGGAGCGTTATCAGCAGCGGTGATTTACCGCAAAAACCACCCACTGTGGTTTGCAATATTGATGGGGATTTTGCTCGGGCCTATGTCAACAGTGATTGCGATTTTTATTCCCATCAAGGCACCCCGCAACAATCCATAACGGTAGTGCCGTATTACTTGCACTCGCTCAATACGGCATCAATTTCGTGAAGGAAAAGCATATGAATGCGACGGTTATTGCCCGCATGGACGGCGTGCAGAGCAGTGTCGAAGTACTCGAATACCCTGCGGTCAACATCTCGCGCCGACCGGATTTGGCGGCAATTGCCTATTATGCCCAACAAATGGGGCTCCGTTTACGCCAATTACGGATTACCCTCAATGATGGTAGTGCCATCATCGAACCCGGCATGTTGCAGTTTAGTCGGGGGAATATCACCACCAATACCAGCGCCGGTGGCGCATGGGGATTGATTAAACGCCTTTTGGAGCGGCGTTTCAACAACGAATCGGTATTTCGGACCACCTTCCACGGCACTGGCGAAATCTATACGGAACCGACCTTTGACCATTACTTACTGACGCGCATCCAACCCGGCGAAGAAGCCATTGTCGATGATGGACGCTACCTAGCCAGCGAACAAGGAGTCGATACCAGTCTGGCCTTCAAAAAAAATCTCTCGAGCGTGATTTTTAGCAAAGATGAAGTAGTGCGTACACGCATTAGTGGCAGTGGCTGGTGTGTGGTCCAAAGCCCCATCCCTGCAAGCGATGTGCTACGCGTCGACCTAAATAACGAAGAACTTCGTGTCGATGGCGACATTGTGCTGTTGCGCAAAGGCGTTATCACCCAACAAATCGACAACGCCACCAATTCCGTCATCGGCTTAGCCACATCAGGAGAAGGGCTCGTGCAAGTATTCCGGGGCACGGGGCAAATCTGGCTGGCACCGGCAGAACATGGCTATAGTCAATTGGTCGATTTACTCCAAGCAGCTGGTACCACCACCTACGCCAAACCCGCCCAAACCAATCGCAAAAAATCGTTACTAGAGGAATTAATTAAATGAGCACGCCCATTGATCCCCGGCGCATCGTCGCCAATGGCTACGACAAAATCGCCCTGCGCTTCCAAGAATGGGGAGCCAATCTGCGCATCGAAGAGCGTGATCGTTACATCCAAGTATTGCTTGACCATGCCACGCGCGGGATGCCACTGCTTGATTTGGGGTGTGGCAATGGCTTGCCATTTACCAAACAATTGGCAGAGCGTTACCGTGTCACAGCCGTCGATATATCGCCCGTCCAAGCCAAACTCGCTGCCCGCAACGTCCCCCGCGCCCAAGTAATTTGTGTAGACATGAGTAACATGCACTTCCCACCCGAATCATTTGATGCCATTAGTGCGTTTTATTCACTGATTCATCTCCCCCGCGAAGAACTGGGTGAGTTTTTGGGGCGCATGACCCGTTGGTTGCGCCCCAATGGGCTGTTTGTGGGGTGTTTTACGGCCCACGATATGCCTGGCGAATATAGCGACGACTGGTTGGGGGCGCCGATGTATTGGAGTGGCTACGACAGCCAACACAACCGCGAGCTTCTACGGGCAGCCGGGCTGACAATCCACTCGGCCGTCGAGGAGCATGCCGACGAAGATGGCCAAGATGTAGTTTTTTTGTGGGTTATCGCCGAACGCACTGCAGCCAAACACGGATAAGCATCAGATTGCACCATACACAGAGGAACTTATGTTTGAAACGATTGACCATATCGGCCTAGCCGTCACCGACATCGCCGAAGCAGTGGCGCTCTACCAAACGCAATTTGGCGTGCAGGAATGGGAAATCATCGAGCTCCCCGAACGCCATATGCGGGTCGCCATCACCATCATCGGCACCAGCATGGTCGAACTCATCGCCCCTACCGCTCCCGAGGCAGCCTTTGCCAAATACTTGGCCGAAAAAGGCCCAGGCATGCACCACATCGCCTATCGCGTGGCCGATATCAATGCCGCGCTGGCCACCCTCAAAGCCCAAGGTCTGCGCCTCGTAGACGAGGTCCCCCGCCCCGGCTTACACGGCACACTGGTGGCGTTTGTGCACCCCAAAGCGACGATGGGCACGTTAATCGAACTGGTACAACACGTATGAGCGCAGTGCGCATCGGTATCATTGGCTGTGGCCCGATTGCCCAAGCCGGCCACTTACCAGCCACCGTCAAAGCGCACAACGCTCAGCTCTATGCCATTGCCGACCGTTCACCACGCCTCCGTAGCTATGCCGCAGCCGTCTATGAACCGCACGTCGTCTATGCAGACGCCAGCGAATTACTAGCCGACCCACAGGTCGAGGCGGTGATTATCGCAGTAGCCGACCAATTCCATATCCCGCTGACGCTTCAGGCCTTGGCGGCAGGTAAGCATGTATTGGTGGAAAAACCGCTGGGCGTCGATGTGAATAGTTGCCAGCAGCTCCTCGCAGTGAGTCAATCCAGCGACCGCGTCGTACAGGTAGGCAACAACAAACGCTTTGACCCAGGGATTGCCTTTGCGCATGACATGACGGCCCAACTCGGCGAACGGATGGCGTACCGCGGCTGGTACTGCGATTCGCTCTATCGCTATACCGTCACCGACAATCTACAGCCCACCATCATCCAAGATGCGCAGGCGTTGCGCCCTGACGGAAATCCCAAAGGTGACCGGCGCAAGTATTTGCTGTTGACCCATGGTAGTCATTTGGTGGATACGGCGCGCTATATCTGCGGCCCGATCACTCAGGTGCAAACTCGGCTGCTGCAACGGGCCGAGAGCTGGTGTTGGTTTAGTGCGGTGACCTTTGGCGATGGCAGTTTGGGGCATCTCGATTTGACGGTGACCATTCGAGGCGACCACCACGAAGGATTCCATTTGTATGCCAGTGCGGGCAGTATTATGGCAAAAACCTACTTGCCGTGGTACCACAAAAGTAGTGACGTCGAAGTATTTACCAGCCACGACCAACAATATCACCGGCCACTCGGAGCCGACGGGCATTCGTACAAACGCCAAATCGAAGGCTTTGCTGATACCATCCGTGGGCACACGGCCCAGCGAGGAGCCAGTGTCAGTGATGGATTGGCGGCCATTCAGGTATTGACGGCGATGACACTATCGGCCAATGCCGATGGGGCCACGGTGGTGGTAGCCGATGTGACGGGGGAGCCATGAAATTTACGATGGGATGTGCGGTATGGTCGCACAAAGAATGGGTAGGGAATCTGTTTCCACATGGCAGCAAAGCCAGTGATTTTTTGCGGCTATACGGCCAACGCTTCCAAAACGTGGAAGGCAATACGACGTTTTATGCGACGCCACCCCCCGAAACAGTGCAGAAATGGTGCAACGACACGCCCGAATCATTCCAGTTTTGCTTCAAAATTCCTCAGCTGATTAGTCACCAGGGGGAGCTCGTCGACAATATCGGCGCCACGCAGGAATTCCTCACGCGGGTGGCACCGTTAGAATCTCGGCTCGGGCCGTTTTTTTTGCAGTTACCACCTCACTTTGCCCTGCGCCATGCCGACCAACTCGCCAAATGGCTGGCGGACTGGCCAAGTGACTACCGCATCAGCGTGGAAGTACGCCACCCCGATTGGTACAAACCAGACAACGAACGACGCTTGATGGCATTGCTCGACAGCTATGGTGCTGGGCATTGCATGATGGATGTGCGTCCCCTCGATTTGGGGGATTTACCCGGTGCCGAAGCCGATTTGGCCAAAGCCCGTGACCACAAACCGCACGTGCCGCTCCAGCCATTTGTGACGGGCAAATTGGCGTTGGTACGCTATATCAGCCACCCCGATAGCGTACGCAATCAGGCGCTGTGGGATGAATGGCAGGTGCGGATTCGCGCGTGGCTGGCAGCTGGGGTCGAGGTGCACTTTTTTATGCATTGCCCAGTGGAAACGACCTCGCCCGAAAATGCCCGGATTTTTTATCGACAATTATGTCAACACGTTGCCTTACCACCATTACCGTGGGATGATTTGGCATTACCAGAGCAGGCGAGTTTGTTTTAGGGGGTGTGCGTCCGCACTGCACCTACGGCTGTACTCATCATCACGAGACCGTGGGCCGCGACGGACGATCGAAACATAGCGCTTATTCACGACGCGGCATACGCTTTTTTGCAAAAAGAGACAACACAAGAAAGCGAAGCTTGTTACAATAGAGGGAGGAAGAAAAGGAATCACACCGTGGACTATCTTGCAAATTTAAACGATGATCAATATGCGGCGGTGGTTGCGCCAATCGGGCCGGTGCTGGTCAAGGCCGGGGCGGGGAGCGGCAAAACCCGAGTTTTGACGTTGCGGATCGCGCATCTGGTCAACCATCACAAAGTGGAACCCGGGCATATTTTGGCGTTGACGTTTACCAACAAAGCGGCCAAAGAGATGCGCCAACGACTCAAACCGATTCTGGGCGGGCGTTTACAACGCTTGACCACGGGAACCTTCCATGCCATTTGTGTCAAGATTTTGCGCCAACATATCGAAGGCAAATTGGGGCATTACACCCGCAATTTTAGTATTTATAGTGGCGACGAACAAGAGCAACTCGCCCAGCAAAGCATCGATGCAGCGCCCGAAGTGTCGCCGGATGCGACAGATGTCAATGACTTGTTGCGGCGGATTTCGCGGGCCAAAAGTCGCTTACAAACCCCCAAAATGTTGTTGGCGACGGCCGAAAATAGCAATGACAGCTGGATTGCCTTGCGCTACCGCCATTATCAAGGCTTGTTGTCGGAATCAAACGCCGTCGACTTCGACGATTTGATTCAACTGGCGTATCGTTTGCTGAGTGAACACGAAGATGTGCTAGACGCCGTGCAACAGCAGTGGCGGCATGTGCTGGTGGACGAGTACCAAGACACCGACCCCAGTCAATTTAGTCTGGTGCGCTTGCTGAGTGAGCCGGTGGGGTCAAGGCCGCGTTCGTTGTTTGCGGTGGGTGATGCGATGCAGTCGATTTATGGCTTCCGCAACGCCGACCACACGATTATCACACGCTTCCACGAAACATTCCCGCAGGCGAGTGTGATCGAGCTCAAGACCAACTACCGCAGTCGCCAACCGATTCTCGATGCGGCCTATGCGGTGATTCGGCATAGCAAAGCGGTCATCCCCATGCAACTCAATGCGCATCAGCAGAAGCAGCACATCGACAAAAGCGTGATTTTTTTGCAGTATCAACACGGCAAAGAAGAAGCGCAAAAAATCGCCCACGAGATTGGGCTGATGACCAATAGCGCCGAAAACGTGGGGGCGTTTGGGGATGTCAAACGCGAGGGGCGGCGCCCGAAGGAAATTGCAATTTTGTACCGCTCTAAATTTATGAGTCGGGCCTTTGAAGAAGCGTTGCGCCTGTTGCGCATCCCCTACAAACTCAAAGGGCAGTTGGGGTTTTATGATCGGGCGGTGGTACGCGACTTGCTGGCGTTTGTGCGGCTGGCAGTCAATTCGCGTGACAACATGGCGTTGACGCGCATCGCCGACATCCCTAAGCGGGGCTTGAGTGCCAAGCCGCTCAAGGTGTTTAGTGTGGAGGCGGCGCGGCGCAATTTGGCGATTGCCGATGTATTGGGCGACATCATGATTTTGGCGCAACTCGAAGAAAAAGCCCGCACGGGGGCACGCCAATTGCATCAGCTGCTGGCACGCTTGCGGCAACGTATCAAAAATCATATTGGGCCACGGGAATTGCTGGAAGATATTTTGGTGCAAACCAATTACATGACGTATCTCGAGGGCATACATGCCAAAGATGCCGAAAAACTGAGTGATGCCAAAGAACATATCAATGAATTGATGCTGGTGGCAGACGAATACGACAGCGCCGAGGATTTTTTGCAGTACATCGCGATTATGACAAGTAGCGACGATGGTGACGACGAGCGCGACCAAGTGCAGTTGCTGACCATTCACGCGGCCAAGGGGCTGGAATGGCCGTTGGTGTTTGTGGTGGGGCTGGAAGAAGGCGTGTTGCCCCATGAACGGAGCATGGCGACGCATGAGGGTATCGAAGAAGAGCGGCGTTTGTGTTATGTGGCGGTGACACGGGCGGCCGAGCGGTTGTATTTGTCGTGGTGCGCTGAGCGCAGCGGCGGGGCAAGCAACCGTAACAGCAAAAAAGGCGTCAAAGGGGCAACGGCACCCACCAAACGCTCACGGTTTTATGATGATATTGAAGCGTACGGGCAAGAATTGGCCGCCCGGCGTAGTACCAAACAATAGGAGTCTCACATGACAAATCAAAAAGAGTCTGGCAGTTTTTTTCAACAATTACGCTCAGTCGTCCTCAAGTGGTTGATTACCTCGCTGGCGATTTTTGCGGCGATTTATCTCGTGCCGGGGATTCACTTTACCGGCCCAGGTTGGCAATTGGGAATTATTGCGGCGATTTTTAGTGTGGTCAATCTACTCTTACGCCCGATTTTGATGTTGATTACCTGCCCGATGATTATTTTGACGCTGGGGTTGTTTAGTGTGGCCATCAATGCCTTGATGCTGATGCTGACCGCCAATGTAGCGGTCTATTTGGGTATCGAATATTCGATTGATTCATTTACTACGGCGTTTATTGGGGCACTGGTGATATCACTGACGTCGCTGATCCTCAACATGTTGGCTGGGGAGGGGAGTGTGCGGGTCGAGGTGCGTCGCGACTAGCACAGCGGGGATCATCGGGCGATTGCCACGGCGCCCGCATATATACCCCTAGCGACAATCACTGCTGGTGCGCCGTTGCGTAATCGCCCTTACCCATAGGCGTCCGACGTTTCTTCATAGCGCGGAGCAAGCACG
>CANFUF010000100.1 GCA_947450095.1 Roseiflexaceae bacterium | reverse complement strand
GATTGGCTTTGCCGAGGGTTACGATGAATTGGTCCATGATGCCACAATTGACGCCCACGAATTGGTTTTCGGTGGCTTGGGCCATCAAGGCCAACTCTTCACCCAAAATATTCAGGTTATGAAAAAGTTGGAACATGTAGCCGGTGGCTACTTCGAGCGCCGCTGACGACGACAAGCCGGCGCCCCGTGGTACGCTACTGGCCACCACCATGTCGGCGCCGTTGATGAGATGCCCGGCGCCAATCAAGGCCCGCACCATACCCCGGATGTAGTTACTCCAGGGGCGCATGCCACTGCGCTCGATGTGATCTATGGCAAATTCGTCGGTTTCGTTGAGGTCAGCTGCGAGTACTCGTACCCGCCGGTCGGTGCGGGGAGCTGCTGCTATAAAGGTGGCTCGATCGATAGCGGCGGGCAACACAAAACCGTCGTTGTAGTCGGTGTGCTCGCCAATCAGGTTGACGCGACCAGGAGCGCGGACAATCAGGCTGGGCGCCTGCCCGTAATGGGTCTGAAACAATGAATGTATCTGGGCCGCATCGATCATCGTCATCTCGTTCTCCCCTAATATGTACAGTATGCAATGGTTATTATAAGGAATTGTTATATTTCTGTGCTACTTTATTTAACAAAAGCATCAACAGCACAAAACCAACCCCTACCGCCCCTGCCAACCATGGCTGGCTGGTGCTCAAATCCCCGGCCAAGGTCAACAACGCCAAGCCGGGTGCCACCCCCAACAACGACGCCAGCAAGTAACGCCACCACGGTAATGCACTACATCCGGCCGCCAGCGACACCATGGTATAGGCCGGCCCTGGTAAAATCCGGAGCACGATCAGGCGTAGCGGTGTGATTTGTTGGCACAAACGGTCAAAAGCGGCTTTTTCATCAGCAGACAAGCGCGTATACAAAAACGTCCGCCGCCCCCATTGGCGCGCAATCGCAAAGCCAATTAAACTGCCCACCACATCCCCCAGCATGGTGACGCCAAAGCCAATCCATGGCCCATACAACAACCCCGCCCCTACTTGGGCGATGGTGGCAGGTGCGACAGGTATCACCAAAATCAAGGCAATGATGCCACTCAGGAGCAATCCGCCCCACCAGCCAAATGGAGCCATCAATGTGCGTAACCCTTGGGGAGTGAGATCAATGAATTGGCGGATCCACCACAGCACCGCCAAAAACAGCACCCCAGCAATACCAAGCATGACGATACGCCGGGGGGTGAGTAGGGTGCGGATGGTCTGCCAGGTACTGGGTGTGCTCATAATTCATCCTCGTTGATTATCTGATACGTATATCCTTGGGCCGTCAAAAAGCGTTGGCGTTGCCAGGCATCGTCCACTTCGCGGGTCTGGGCGCTCACCAGCGTATAAAACAAGGCCGTGTTGCTGGCTTTGGGGCGCAACACCCGGCCCAACCGCTGGGCTTCTTCTTGGCGCGACCCAAAGCTCCCCGAAATTTGCACCAGCACACTGGCACTGGGCAGATCCAAGGCCTGATTGCCGACCCGCGACAAAATCAGGCAATCGATGTCGCCTGCCCGAAATGCGTTAAACCAGTGGGCTCGGGTCTCGCTGTCACTTTCGCCCGTCACCAGTGGCCAGCCCGTCAGGTCGGCCAAGGCGTGGAGTTGCGCCAAATAATGCCCAATCACCAGCAATGGTTCACCGGCATGGCGTTGGCGAATACGCTGTACGACGGCGTATTTGGCGGCGGTTTGGGCTGCCAGGCTCCCTTGCTGGCGACTGAGGGCCCCGAGGTAGCTGGCGCGTTCATTTGCCGTCAATTGCACGCGGACTTCGATGCAGCGGGCCGCGGCGATAAAGCCTTGTTGTTCGAGCTGGCGCCACGGCAGACTATAGCGGAGTGGTCCAATCAAACTAAACACATCACCAATCCGACCATCTTCGCGAATCAACGTGGCACTCAGTCCGTAGCGCCGCCGTGAATTGAGCATCGCCGTACTACGAAAGACCGGCGCGGGTAATGTATGTACTTCATCATACAGGATGAGCCCCCAATCGGCTTCAGCACAACGACTGGTCCGGGCAATCAGTTGCTGGTAGGTGGTAATCGTAATCGGCGCTAGCGTGGCCGTAGTGCCCCGATAGATGGCGACATCGGCGGGGGCACAGTCGGTGGCTGCCAACACGCTGTCGTACCATTGTTGGGCTGCTGCTCGGCTCGTGGTGATAATCAAAGTGGTGCGTTGGATGTGGGACAGTACCGCCACCCCGATATAGGTTTTGCCGCTACCGGGAGGTAACGCCACCACCCCATGGCTGTGCTCCACACAGGCTGCCACGGCGGCCTGTTGGTAGGGGCGTAGGGCGATGGTATTGCGCCAAGTACAGGCAAAAGCGGTGCCGTCGAGCAGTGTCGCGTGATCAGCGACCGGCCACCCCTTGCGCCAAAACGCCTGTTTGAGCGCTCCGCGCAACAAGGGATTGATTTGCCAGCCATTATCGGTTGGTGTGTCAAAAAATTCGCTGAACGTGGGGTCGTGCGGAAACCGTGGGATGAGGGTGGGTTCGCTAATCTGCAAAAAAAGCGTCGTGGCGCTGCCGGTCAACACGACTTGCCCCCAACGCCTCATTAAGGTTTCTATGGTGCGTTGCACCCGTTCATCGAGTGCGGCGCCACTCGCCGTCGCCAACGTGTCGATAATTGTAGCGGCGCTGATGCCTCGTCCAGCCGCGCCCCACAGGGCGGTGCGGTGCAGGCGACAGCGCACATAGCGTCCTACATAGGCTTCGACCAGACTAAACGACTGGATTGATTGGAGCGTGGCGATGGCTTGCGGATGCTGGCTATCGACGATGAGCTTGCCATCCGCGAGGATTTGCAGGGCGGCGCTACTCATCGTCAGCGCAACGCCGCATGGCGATGACAGCTGACGAGGTGGTCGTTGACCAGCCCGGTGGCCTGCATCAAGGCATAGCACATGGTGGGCCCGATAAATTTAAAGCCCCGTTGGCGTAAATCTTGGGCCATTTGGGTGGCAATCGGGGTAATCGCCGGGATTTCGGCGTGGTGTTGGCGGTGCGGTTGCAACGGGCGGCCATCGACGTAGCGCCAGAAGTAGTCATCAACGGCGGTTGTTTTTGCTTGTAACGTCAAAAACATCTGGGCGTTGTGGATCATGGCGCTGATTTTGGCACGATTGCGGATGATGCCGGGGTCGGCCATTAGGCGGGTGATGTCTGCTTCGCCATAGCTGGCCACGATGTGCGGGTCAAATTGGTGGCAGACGGCGCGGTAGTGCGCGCGTTTGCGCAAGACGGTAATCCAACTCAAGCCGGCCTGCATTGTTTCGAGCACGATGCGTTCGTACCAACCATTGGTGGTATGCAACGGCACACCCCATTCGCTGTCGTGATAATCACAATAGAGCGGGTCACTACCACACCATGGGCAGCGTTCAATCGTGGTTGACATCGTGATTGGCCTCATGCAAAAAAACGAACGTGGCAGCGGTTTGGTCTGCGGTGAGGGTGACGTGTGGCCGCGTCGCAATCAAATGATGCGACGCTTGGGGTGCTGTCGCCAGCGTACCGGGGATAATCCCAAGGTTGGTGTGATTAATAGTAAGCAGCCAACAATCAGCGCGGTGGTGCCAATCAACAGATGTGACTGGCGTGGCATTGCTTGTGGTGAGTTGGGTGGCAATCGTGGTGCTGTCCAACGTCGTGTCATTCCAGGCATGGCGCACCATCAACACCGGGTCACCGCAGTCTTGGGTGAGTTGTTGGTGGAGTGCCGTATCGATAATCTGTTGGTGCGGATGCATTGTCAGTGTGGCAATTGGTTGTTCGTCGAATTTGCGCCACTGCAGGGCGTGGGGTGTTACCCGCATGGTGGCAGGACAGCCAAACGTCAAGGCATCAATGATGGCGTCGACGATGGCGTGGATGACCTGGTGCTGGGCAGCGGGCGTGAGTGTGGCGTATGCAAGCGCTGATTGGTTGCCACTTGCGACCAATATCACCTCGACTGTTTCGATGGGGTGCAGGGTGAGATGGGCCGTAATCGCCGTCAAATCAATCAGTGCCACATCATCAACATCAGCGGCCACGAGGGCGAGGAGCGCGCGTTCACTGCGGAACCCAATCGCATGCACCCACCCCTGTGGCGTCATGCGTTTGCTGGCACTTCCTACAAACCAGTCATATGTTGTCATTGCCGGAGCCTTTTGATAAAAACTTAGTACGCCGCAAATTGAGGTAGCCAGGGTTGATTGGTGGCCAGCACATCGCGCCAGACCTGCTCAACGGTAGCGGCACTTGGTCCGAGCGGGTTGGCGAGCAAGGCACTCATGGCGCGTTCGTGGCTGCCCGTCATGGCCGCCTCGATGGTCAAGAGTTCGTACGATTTCACATGCGCGGCCAGCCCATGCATAATCGGCGCCAGCGGTTCGTGGTTGAGGGGGGTAGCGCCGGTGCGATCGACGCGACAGGGCACTTCGACCACTACATCGCTGGGTAAGTCGGAGAGTGATTGCTGGTTGCGTACATTGACCACGTGGGTGGCACCGTCGCTGAGATGCAACGAGCAAATCAAGGCGGCAGCGGCGGTCGAATAATAGGCTCCGCCGCGTTCCATTAGTTCGGCCGGTTTTTCGCAGAGATGGACATCGGCGTAGCGCTCGAGTAGGCGCCGTTCGACATCCATGACTACTTCGGCCCGGGTCGGAATGCCACTTTGTTGGTGGGCAATGATTTCGTTTTGCAGATAAAAATAGTCGAGGTAGCCGCTGGGAAGAGCCTGTAATAATTCGATGAGTCGGGCGGGGACGTGTAAATGATTTTTGGCGTGCTCGAGTTCAGCCATCGTGCGTTGCAGGATATCACTGGTGACATCGTGGTCACCGACCGTGATGCGCCGGATCCAATTCAAGTGATTGAGTCCGACTTGTTCGATGGTCACATCGTGAGGGTTGACGTCCAGTTGGCGGGCGATGCTGCGTTGCGCCGTCATGGCATTGTTGCACAGCCCGATGGCGGGGACGCCACCGTGACGAAGGAGCGCTTCGGTGACGATGCCAGCCGGATTGGTGAAATTAATCAAGGTGGCGTGGGGGGCATAGGTCCGCATATCGTTGGCAATATCGAGCATGATGGGGACGGTGCGCAGGGCTTTGACAAAGCCCCCCACGCCGGTGGTTTCTTGACCGATAAGGCCATGGCGCCGCCCCAGTAATTCATCGTTGTGGCGGGCTGTTTGGCCGCCTACCCGCAATTGCGCCACCACGAAATCAGGTGCTTGGGCGATGGCGGCGCGGCGATCGTGGCTGAGCTCCACCGTGAACGGGGCACGGTAGTGGGCGGCCATGCGTTGCGCAAAGGCCCCCACAATCGCCAATCGCTCATGGTTGGGGTCACACAAGGTGATTTTGGTGAGCCCCAAGTCGTGGGCACGCTGAATCAACCCATCGATTAATTCGGGGGTATAGGTGCTCGCACCACCAATCACTACAATGTGCATGGGGCTCCTTTACAAAAAAATCCAAACAATTATGAGTATTATTGCATATTTTTCTCACCCAAAAATATACTAAATATAGGCATAATTGTTGCGTTTTACCCCAATATATGGTACATTACAAATCAATTAGGCGAACCGTTGAGCGATAGAAAGTTGGTGTCGCGTGGATAAGCCGAACACTCCACCTCAACTTCATAATATACACGTCGATACCAATCCCCGGAACGATTCCTCCGCTCCTTCGTATTCTTTGAATCGTACTATTGATATGCCTGACGGGTATGCAGATATAGATGACGATGAAGGCGAACTGCAGCGCATTGAACTCGAAACCACTACCAGCGATGATAGTGATGTCGATGATTCAGTGCGGCTTTATTTGCGTGATATTGGCCGTATCGATCGCCTCAAATCAATCGTCGAAGAAATCAACCTCGCCTACCAAATCGAACTAGGTTTATTGGTCGAGCACTTGATTAAAGGCAAAACATTCGTTCAATACGGTGATGACGATTTGCAGGCATTAGCCGAAAATCTCGCGACGAAAATCACCCACGTCAGCGATGCCGTTGCTGCCTACCTCAAAAAACTTCATGGTGATGCTGATTGGGAATCGACCAGCACCCCTGAAGCATGTGCGTTGGTACATAAAGTTGACTTAGAATACGGCTACCATGTCAAGAATTTATCTGATGCCAATCGCAAGCCGATGATTGTCGGTTTGATGTGTGTCGAAGAATGCAATAGCGTGCCTGCAGAGTCGGGCTATTTTTCAATTTATCGTTTGATTGTTACCCATAGTATTATCAAAAAACATGTCGAGAACGATGCCTCTCCCGATCAATTACTTTTGTTGTTGAGCCTCAAAGATACCCACGCGTTGCGTCAATTAGGCCGCAAGCTCAATATGCATGAGATTCCGTTCCAAGAATCTGACGATAAAACGTTAGATGTCTATATTGAACGTAGTTTCACCGAAACGACGATGGTGCTTGTTGATGGTGAACTTGTCACGAGGGCTATCACCGAATCTACGGTAGTCCACTATGATGGTCAACCACTCCCTAGCACTCCCGTTGAAATCCCAGCGATAACCGACACGCGTTGGCTCCTTGACATGATTACCAAAGGGCGTGATGCCCGTGAGCAACTGATTTCGGCTAATCTGCGTTTGGTCGTCTCAAACGCCAAAAAATACCTTGGTCGCGGTATGTCGATGCTCGACTTGATTCAAGAAGGTAGCATCGGCTTGATGCGTGCCACCGAGAAGTTTGACCACCGGCGCGGTTTTAAGTTTTCGACCTATGCCACCTGGTGGATTCGCCAAGCGATTACCCGGGCCGTGGCCGACCAAAGCCGCACCATTCGCTTGCCAGTCCACGTCGGTGAGACCATCAATCGCTTGATGCGGATGGCGTCACGCATCCAACAAGAAACCGGCCGTGATGCCACCCCCGACGATATCGCCGAAGCCCTCGGCATGCCCACCGACAAAGTACGGCGTATCCTCGATGCCTCACGCCAAACTTTGTCACTCGAAACGCCCGTGGGCAGTGATGGCGACGCCAATCTGGCCGACTTCATCGAAGACTACCACGGCGCCACCCCGGCCGAATCTGCCACGCACATGCTGTTGCGTGAGCGCTTGAGTGAAGCCTTGACGCGTTTGCCCGAACGCGAGCGCCGCATCATCCAGTTGCGCTACGGTCTCGAAGATGGCCGCTCCCGCACCCTCGAAGAAGTTGGTCGCGAGTTTGGGATTACCCGCGAACGGACCCGCCAAATCGAAGGCGAAGCGCTCCGCAAATTGCGGCACCCAGGCGTGGCGCGTGGCTTGCGTAGTTTCCTCGAATAAACTCAGCGCACGTCAGCGTCATTCGTTACGCTGACGTGCGGTATAATAGCGTGAGCAACGTCGCATAAAAGGCGACGTTATTTTTTTAATATGAGGAGGATAGTGTCAATGCAAATCTATCTCGATACGGCCAATCTGCGTGAAATCCGCGATGCAGCCAGCTGGGGCATCTTGAACGGCGTCACCACCAACCCATCACTCGTCGCCAAAGAACAAGGCATCGACCACAAGACCTTGATTACCGAAATCACCAAGTTGGTTGATGGTCCCATCAGCGCCGAAGCCATTTCGCTCGATGCCGAAGGGATGATTCGCGAAGGGCGCGAATTTGCGACCTGGCACCCTAACGTGATTGTCAAAGTACCAATCACCACCGAAGGCCTCAAAGCGGTATCGACCTTGGCCAAAGATGGCATCCGCACCAATGTGACCTTGTGCTTCAATGCCACCCAAGCCTTGTTTGCGGCCCGGGCCGGGGCATTTATTATTAGCCCATTCATCGGGCGCATCGACGACATGGGCATGGACGGCATGCAACTCATCCGCGAGATTTCGGCGATTTATCGCCAACACGGTATCACCACCAAAATCTTGGCGGCCTCGATTCGTCACCCCCGCCACATCATCGATGCGGCCTTGGCCGGTGCCGATATCGCCACCTGCCCCTTCAAGGTGCTCGAACAAAGCATGAAGCACCCCTTGACCGACAGTGGCATCGAAAAATTCTTGGCTGACTGGAAGAGCCGTCAATAAAAACGAGGGTGCAATAGTGACTACCTATACCGAAGTCGACCAGCACGCGATAAATACGATCCGGGCCCTCGCAATGGACGCCATCCAACAATCAAACTCCGGTCACCCTGGCTTGCCGATGGGTGCCGCGCCGATGGCCCATGTGTTGTGGTCGCGCTTTTTGAAGTTTAACCCGCGTGATCCCCATTGGCCCGACCGCGACCGCTTTGTGCTGTCGGCCGGTCACGGCTCAATGTTGTTGTATGCATTGCTCCATTTGGCGGGCTACGAGCTTTCGCTCGACGAGCTCAAACGCTTCCGTCAATGGGGTTCGTTGACCCCTGGGCACCCCGAAGTGGGCGTGACTCCCGGCGTCGAAGTGAGCACCGGCCCCTTGGGTCAAGGTGCCGCCAATGCCGTGGGTATGGCTGTAGCCGAAGCCTTTTTGGCGGCCACCTACAACCGTCCCGATGCCACCCCCATCGACCATTACACCTATGCTTTGGTGAGTGATGGTGACTTGATGGAAGGCATTTCGGCCGAAGCTTCCTCGCTCGCTGGGCACCTCGGCTTGGGCAAATTGATTTTGTTGTACGACGACAACTTGATTTCACTCGATGGCCCCACCTCCCTCGCTTTTAGCGAAGACGTACTCGCCCGCTATGCCGCCTATGGCTGGCAGACGCTGCGGGTCAGCGACGGCAACGATTGCGACGCCATCGAGGCCGCGATTACCGCCGCTCGTGCCGATAGCAGTCGCCCCAGTTTGATTGCGGTACGCACCATCATCGGCTTTGGTAGTCCCAATTACGCTGGCACCAGCCGCGCCCATGGCGAACCTCTGGGCAAAGACGAAGTGCGTCTCGCCAAGCAAGCCCTCGGGCTTGACCCCGACCAGACCTTTGCCGTATCGCAGGCGGTGCGCCAATTGTGGGCCGATGTAGCGCGTCGCAACGCCAAGCACTACGAAGCCTGGCAAAAAAACGTCACCGTCTATGCTGCTGCCCACCCCGACCTCGCTGCTACGTTGCGGGGCGCGTGGGATGGTACCTTGCCGGCAGGCTGGGACGATGGCTTGATCGAAAGCGTGTCGGGCAGTGGCGATATGGCCAGCCGCGATGCCTCGGGCAAAGTGTTGGACCTGCTCCGTAGCCGCATTCCCTGGTTGTTGGGCGGTTCGGCCGACCTTGCCGGCTCCAACAAAACCCCCAAAGTGGCCAACGGCAGCTTCCAGCGTGACAACTACGCTGGCTCGGTGGTCTGGTTTGGGGTGCGTGAGCACGCCATGGGGGCCATGCTCAACGGTATGGTGGCACATGGTGGCGTCCGTCCCTACGGCGGCACCTTTTTGACCTTCTCTGACTATATGCGTGGCTCGATCCGGGTGGCGGCCTTGTCACATCAACCCGTGATCTACGTCTTTACCCACGACAGTATCGGAGTCGGCGAAGATGGTCCGACTCATCAGCCGGTCGAGCATTTGGCCGCTCTACGTGCCATCCCCAACTTGTGGGTGATTCGCCCTGCTGACGCCGCCGAAACGGCCGTGGCCTGGCAAGTGGCCTTGGCGCAACAGAGCCACCCCACCGCACTCATCCTCAGCCGCCAAAAACTGCCCCTCTACGATCGTCAGCGCTACGCTCCCGCCCAAATGGCGGCCAAGGGCGCCTATGTGCTCCGCGAAGCCCAAGGGGGCACCCCGGCGGCCATCGTGATTGCATCGGGCTCCGAAGTGGCTATCGCCATGGCGGCTGCCGATCAACTCGAGGCCCAAGGCATCGATACCCGGGTGGTGAGTATGCCGTGTCACGCCTTGTTTGAAGCGCAATCAGCCGACTACAAAGCACGGGTATTGCCCGCCAATATTACGGTGCGGGTAGCGGTCGAAGCAGGTGTGTCGTTGGGCTGGGAACGCTACGTGGGTATCAATGGTGGCCTGGTCACCATGCAAGGCTTCGGGGCGTCGGCACCTGCCGGCGAACTCTACGCCCACTTTGGCATTACCGCCGAAGCAGTGGTGGCTGCCGTCAAGGCTCGCATTTAGGGTTACACGTTTCACTTTCATTACAAAACAATTACAGCGGCGACGGGTATGGCAACATATCCAACGCCGCTGGCTTTTTTGGCGTGACATACACACAAAAGCAGGTATACTATTAAATATGTGATAATTTGCACGAAGTTTATTCATCCAGAAATGCAAATTGTGCGTATAAGCAGTAATTGGATTTTTCTTTACAAGAAGGGAAGCGCACATGACCACGCACGTAGAGGCAGCGGCGCCCATTACGTTACGCGACGGCCAACATGTTACTATTCGTTTTTTGGCGGATAGTGATCGGGCGGCGTTGATGCAGTTTGGCCAGCGGCTCCCCCAAGATGATTTGTTATATCTCGAAGATGATCTACAGAACCCCGATATTATTAACCGACTGGTCAACGCCTATGCTGCCGAAAACTGGCGGCAGGTGGTAGCAGCCCTCGACGACGGAACCATTATCGCCTATAGTGCGGTGCGGCGGTTGGCAGGCTGGTCGTCACACGTCGGCGACATCCAACTGATGGTGGGCGAAGGCTATCGGCGCAGTGGTTTGGGCTTGCAGATGGCCAAAGCGGTGTTTGAGGCGGCCCGGGGCTTGGGTGTCGCCAAAGTGATTGTCGAAATGTTGGCGGTCCAAGTCAGTGGCCGGGCAATATTTGAGCGGCTGGGCTTTAATCGTGAAGGGGTGTTTAGCAAGCACGCCCACGATCGCCACGGCAACCGCCACGATTTGGTGGTGATGGCCTATCACGTGATGTAACAAATAAAACCCCCGTGCAGAGTAAATCTCTGCACGGGGGGTTTTTGTGGTTATTTGCGGGTATAGGGTTGGATGGTGTCGATGCCACCGAGGTAGGGGCGGAGCACGTCGGGCACGGTAATCGAGCCATCGGGATTCTGGTAGTTTTCCATAATAGCAATCATGGTCCGGGGAATACCCAGCCCTGAGCCATTGAGGGTATGCACGAATTCGGTTTTGGCGCCGGCTTCGGCCCGGAAGCGGATGTTGGTGGCGCGGGCCTGGAACGATTCGACGTTGGAGCAGGAGCTGACTTCCAGCCATTCATCTTGGCCAGGTGCCCAGACTTCGATGTCGTAGGTTTTGGTCGAGGCAAAGCCCATGTCGCCGGTGCAAAGGATTTTGGTGCGGTAGGGGATGCCCAGCAAGCGGCAGCTTTCTTCGGCATCGAGGCGCAGTTGTTCGAGTTCGGCGTAGCTGGTGTCGGGGTGGACGAATTTGTACATTTCGACCTTGTCGAACTGGTGGCCGCGCTTGATGCCCCGCACGTCACGGCCGGCACTCATTTTTTCACGGCGAAAACAAGGCGTATAGGCACAGTAGTGGATGGGCAACTGGCTGGCATCGAAGATTTCGTCGCGGTGCAGGTTGGTGACGGGCACTTCGGCGGTGGGCACGAGCCACAAATCTTCTTCGGCGTCGTGGTACAGATTATCGCGGAATTTGGGCAATTGACGGGCGCCCCACAAGCTGAGCTCTTTGACCACAAACGGCGTGTAGACCTCTTGGTAGCCTTGGTTGCCATGTAGGTCGAGGAGCCATTGGATCAATGCGCGTTGCAGGCGTGAGCCCATCCCTTTGAGCACATAAAAGCGCGACCCCGAGATTTTGACACCACGCTCGAAGTCGATGATTCCCAACGATTCGCCTAGCTCCCAGTGCGGTTTGGGGGCAAAGTCGAATTGGCGGGGGGTGCCGATGGTCTGGAGCACCACGTTGTGGTCTTCGTCGGGACCGACGGGCACGCTGTCGTGGGGCAGATTGCGCAATTCGAGGATGGCGGCCATCTGGTTGGCTTCGACTTCGGCCACTTGTTTGTCGAGGATGGCGATGCGGTCGCCGACGGTGCGCATTTCGGCGATTTTGGCGTCACGGATGGCGGCGTCTTTGAGGGTGCTGATTTCTTTGGAGGTGGTGTTGCGTAGGGCTTTGAGTTGTTCGACTTCAAACAACAAGGCCCGGCGTTGTTCGTCGAAGCCCAACACGACATCGACCAATTGGGGTTCGACGCCCGCCCGGGCGAGGCTGGCTTTGACGGCGTCGGGTTGTTCGCGCAGTAAGCGAATGTCTAACATGAGGTTGCTCCTTGGCTACGGATTCACTGATTATGCTGGGGTGGGTGGTGTCACGGCGATTTTGCTATAACTCCAGTTCACCATTTTGCCGTTTTTGTAGGGGGCCACGCCGTGGAAGGTATAGTCGTTGGCAAAGACCATATCGATCCACAAGCGGTCACTATCCCACAAATTGAGGGTTTGCAGGTCGCTGATGGCCACCCATTCGAGGGTACCTTCGTCGTTGGCGGTATAGGGTTCGCCGCTCCATTGGTCGATGCGAAAGACGAACCCTAGCCAGTCTTCTTCGTTTTTGCCAAAGCCGGGCCAATTCAGGGTGCCGCGCATGCTCATCGCCACCACGGTGATGCCGGCTTCTTCCATTAATTCGCGGCACATGCTGGTAGCCACATCTTCGTGCGATTCGATTTTGCCACCGAGGCCGTTGTACTTGCCATAGTGGATATCGTCGGGGCGGGCGTTGCGGTGCACCATCAGCACCTTGGTGCCGTCTGGTGACATGATATAGCCGAGGGTGGCCACAATCGGCGTATAGGGCATGATTGTTCCTTTACCAGCTGGTGGCCGCGGGTTGGGCGGCACAGACTTCGGTGATGCGGCGCAGGCAGCCAGGTTCGACGCTATCGTCGAGGCTAGTGAGTTGGGTGATGGGCACAAAGCGCGCCGCTGCGATTTCGAGCGACCAGGGCGACGGCTGGGGTGTCTGCACTTGTGCAAGCGTGACGGCATAGACCACCGTGGTGCAGGGGTGGCGGGGGTGGGCCTCGCCAAAACTGCCGTGTAGGTCGGTGGCGGTAACGGGGATGTGCAGGCCCGACTCTTCGAAAATCTCGCGGCTAGCGGCCACATGCCCGGCTTCGCCGGCATCGATGCCACCACCGGGGATGACCCAGGCGTAGGGGCCGGCGCGGTGGCGTACCAGCAACACGGCGCCGTGGGGGTCGACGACCACCACCCGCACGCCCCGGAGGTGGGGGCGCTGGATGGCCCAGACCACATCACGGGCCCAGCGAGCTGCGATATAGGCGATGGCGAGGAGTAGTTGCATGGGACTCCTTTTTGCACAAAAAAGACCTCCATCCTTCGAGAAGGACGAGAGGCAATGCCTTCGTGGTGCCACCTTCGTTCGTCATCACAGATGATGACCTTGATTGCACGGTAACGGGTGCACCCGGCGCGAGTCATCCTCGGCTGCTCAAGAGGGGAATCGCACGTGTTACCCTAGTGCCTCACACCACCCGGCACCTCTCTGAATGGGGATTACTGCGACATGTCTCTGTCATCGCATGTTGTTATTTTGCATTATAGCAGAGGAAGTAGGAATTGAAAATTGAAAATTGAAAATTGAAAACACCGCACAACTCCGCGTCTCCGTGCCTCCGCGTGAGACACAGGGCATCACACAGAGATAGACTTTTATCGACGTACCGCAATCAAAAAGAATCTCTGCGGCCTCGCATGTTGTTATAGTGCATTATAT
>CANFUF010000099.1 GCA_947450095.1 Roseiflexaceae bacterium | reverse complement strand
GCCTTTGTGGTGGCGGCGATTTTGCACGCCAACAATTTGCGCGACATCGATACTGACCGCATCAATAACAAACGCACCTTGGCGACGATTTTTGGGCGTGATGGTGCCCGCATCGAGTATTACATTCTGGTGGGTGGCACCTTTGTCAGCCAGTGGGTGCTGGTGGCGCTGGGCGTGGCGCCGTGGCCAACCTTGGTGACGCTGATTATGCTCCCCTTGGCGGGGAAGTTGATGGGGATTGCTGGTCGCGAAGTCGACCCCGCTGCCTTGCAACCCGTGTTGCGCCAAACCGCCGTGTTGCATATGCGCTTTGGGTTGCTGTATGTGCTGGGGTGGGTGATTGCGTTGTGGGTGTGATAGGAATGTAGCCTCAATCACCGATGAATAGCGTATTTTTGCACTGATATGTGTCGTGTAGGTAGATTGCTACCTGCACGACATACACGTATAAGTGCTGCTGAATTATTTCATATTACAATCCGCCTATTGAAAAAATAACCGAAATTTAATCATGTCGCTTACATGCAAAAAAATTGCATTATGATACAGTTTTTTATTGTTTTATTAATTACACAAATAGTTTGGATGTATAAATTATTATTTGATATTTATATAAAATGTGTAATAATTAGGTGTCAATGTGTATAGTACAGATTGATTGCTAATATAAAGGACCAACATACATGCGTGGGCGAATCATTGAACTGGCGTTAATTAGTCTGTTTTTGGTGGCATGTAGTGCCACACCGGCGGCCAGTGTGACGGCAGTACCTGCCCAAAACTCAGAAACTGTAGCACCCCAAGCCGCAACCGATACACCCGTTACCACTGCAATGCCGGAGGCAGCGACTGCGACGCAGATTGTGGATGCCCAGCCGACCCCAGTTGGCGTAGCGGCTCCCGAAGCCACGGCGTTGGCTGCCACCACGATCGCCGCACTGCCTGTTGTTACTCCCGATAATTCGTTGATGTCGAGTCCCCTCGGTGATGTGGCGATGATTGCACTTGGGAGTGATGCCGCAGGGCCGTTTTTTGCAACAACCGTGACGGGTTTTCTCACCAACTATGATCAGCCGCATCCCGTGACGATTTATCAAAAGCAAGGTACGAAGTTCGTTCCCATTACGCACTATGACTTCACCAATGGTGAAAATGTGAGTGGCATTGAATTGCTGCCCAATCCCGACAAAAGTCATATGTTATTTTATGTACATGGCATCATTGGTGCTCATAGCGGTTTTGGCACAGTCTTATCATTTGATGGCAAAACAATCAAATCAGAACTCAATACAGAATCGGCAGCAGGTGGTTATTCGCTGACGGCCGTCGATATCAATGGTGACGGCGTGCTCGATGTGACGGGTGATACGACTGATTATTATGTGTTTTGTTATGCCTGTGGCGTGCAGATTACTTCTGATACCGTCTCTCGCTGGGATGGTACCAAGTTTGTCGAGCAAAAACTGACCACATCGAGTGATGCCACCATCCAAAAAGCGATTGATTATGCCAATGCCCAACGCTGGAATATGGTGACCACATTATTGCCCACTATTGCCGCGCCAACCACGGATAGTGACAAGTGGAATGTGGGATTATTGACGCACTGGTCAACACTCCGTGTGCCCGACAAAGATGCATCATTTCCCTTGATGTCAGCAATTTTTTATGGCGATTATGATGCTGCGGTGAAAATATTGCAGGCGCTTGATGCCAAAGAAGTGGCAAAGCCCAACGGGAAGTGGTTTGCGGCGTCGTTTGTGCAAGCAGATATGCCAATAGCTGATGAAGACCGTAAAACAGTATTTGACAATGTGGTGAAGTTTAGCATGCTGGCCTTGACCCAAGATGATACCGTCACAAGTGCCCGCTTCCTACGGGGCTGGGCCAAGACGATGGTTGATCCAAAAGATGCTGAAGGATTGAAGGATTTACAAGCTGTGGCGAGCGTTGATCCGTTTTATGCGGCGGTGCGTGATGCGATTGTCAGCCGGTAGATTGCGCCGCGCGCAACACCCAAGCGGGTAATTGTACCCAACAGCCGTCCTTGTACTACTGCCGAGTTGCAGTTATGTACGGGGGCGGTTTTTTAATAGTTGCGGTCGGGCAGAATTACTATGATTCGTTTGCCTAAATTGTGGTGATATGTGAAAAACCATGTAAGATGTACTATAGAATGTGGTAAGAATACGTGTGGTCGTCGGTTTTGGGGATTACTGAAAGTAGATTGTAGTAAAGGAACAAAATCATGCGTGGGCGAATCATTGAAATGCTGTTCATTAGTGCGTTTTTGGTGGCATGTAGTACCACACCGGCGGCAAGTGTCGCAACCCCCAGTATGCCAACTGCACCCCAACCTACTGATACGACTGCATCACAAGTGGCAACCGCTACTCCGGTAGTTGTTGAAACCGCAACAGTCGCGTCGGATGTGGCGACCCCCACGCAGTTTGAGTTGCCGACGTCTACACCTAGTAACGCCGATGCCCCCGATGCCACCGCCTTGGCTGCCACCACGATCGCGTTGATGCCCGCCACTGCCACTCCCGACGCATCGGGATTGACTGCCTCACTCCAAGGTGATGTAATCGTAGTGGCGCTTTCCAAAAATGGTGATGGGCAGTTTTTTGCGACGATTAGCAAAGGCATGATGGAAAACATGGATGCCCCCCATCCGTTGACTATCTACCAAAAACAAGGATCAACGTTTGTCAAAGTCACCAAGTATGACTTTACTAATGGTGAATATATCAGTGACCTCGAATTGTTGCCCAATCCAGATCAAAACCATGCCTTGTTTATTGTGCACGGTGGGGTAGGTGCGCATAGTAGTTTTGGTACCGTCTTCTCTTTTGATGGCAAAACCCTCAAATCAGCGCTCGAAACCCACTCTGATGCGGGTGGTGGTGCCTTGACGGTAATGGATGTCAATGGCGACGGCGTACAAGATGTGATTGGTGATGCCACCGACTATTATGTGTTTTGTTATGCCTGTGGTGTGCGCATTTATTCCGATACCGTCTATAGCTGGGACGGTACGAAGTTTGTTGAACAAAAACTAACTGCATCAAATGACGCCACCATCCAAAAAGGCATTGATTATGCCAAAGTCCAGCGCTGGAACATGGTGACCAAATTACTGCCTACCATCAGTGCTCCGACGACTGATACCGACAAGTGGAATGTGGCGTTGTTGACGCACTGGTCGACAATTCGTATCCCCGAAAAAGACGTGGCATTTCCCTTTTTGTCTGCGGTCTATTATGGCGATTACGATGCTGCCGTCGCCATGTTGCGCGCGGTCGGTGCCAAAGATGCGGCCAATCCCAAGGGCAAATGGTTTGCCGGCCCGATTGCCGACGGCATCGATGTGGCTACTGACACATCAATTGACGAATTTCGTGTGACGTTGTTTGATAATGTAGTACAATTTACCACCATGGCATTGACCCAAGATGATACCGTGACGAGTGCCCGCTTCTTGCGTGGTTGGGCCAAAACACTCGTCAACCCCCGTGATCCCGCAGGCTTAAAAGATTTGCAGGCAGTGGCGACCGCTGATCCGTTTTACGCCGCAGTGCGTGACGCGATTGTCAGTCGTTAGTTTGTTATTGAGGAGCATGTATGCCGACACAATTGCACGGCCATACCCTACTAAGTCAAGATGATCTCTACTTGTTTAACGAGGGGTCGCATTTTGCTCTCCACGAACGCCTCGGCGCGATTTATTGTCAGCGTGACGGGGTTCCGGGGGTGCATTTTGCGGTATGGGCACCGAGTGCCCGCGCCGTGCATGTGATTGGTGATTTCAATGGCTGGCAACGAGGGATTACCACGTTGTACCCCCAAGGCGCCTCCGGGCTGTGGGCGAATTTCTTTGCCGATGTGCCGGTGGGTTGTTGTTATAAATACGCCATCGAAACGCAATCGGGTGACTGGCTCGAAAAAGCCGATCCCTGTGCCGCCGCCGCCGAGTTTCGCCCCCGCACTGGCTCGGTTGTCACCGATCTGACCACCTATCAGTGGCACGATGAAGCCTGGATGCAATCACGCCGCAACTACGACGTCACCCACGCACCGATGAGCATCTACGAAGTGCATTTGGGCTCGTGGATGCGCAATCCCGATGGTTCGTGGCTGGGCTATGCCGATGCTGCCCGCAAATTGGCCGACTATTTGGTGGCGATGAACTACACCCACGTAGAATTATTGCCGATCATGGAATTCCCCTACGATGGCTCGTGGGGCTATCAGACCGTCGGCTTATACGCACCCACCAGTCGCTTTGGCACGCCCCACGATTTCATGGGGTTTGTTGATTACCTGCACCAAAAAGGCATTGGGATTATTCTGGACTGGGTGCCGTCGCATTTTGCTGTCGACGCCCACGGTTTGTCACTATTTGATGGCACGCATTTGTATGAGCATTCTGACCCTCGGCAAGGCTATCACCCCGACTGGGGCAGTTATATTTTTAATTATGGGCGCCACGAAGTCCGCAGTTTTTTGATTAGTAGTGCAATTTCTTGGATAGAGCGCTATCACATCGATGGCCTGCGCGTCGATGCCGTGGCATCGATGCTTTACCTCGATTATTCACGTAAGGCCGGTGAGTGGATTCCCAACGCCTTTGGTGGTCGGGAAAACATCGACGCCATCGTGTTGTTGCGCCGCCTCAATGATCAAGTGCGTCAGCACTACCCCGGGGTCACCATGATCGCCGAAGAATCAACGGCCTGGCCAATGGTGTCGCGTCCCACCGACATCGGCGGGCTGGGCTTTGCCATGAAGTGGGACATGGGCTGGATGCACGATACCTTGAAGTATCTGAGTAACGATCCCGTCCACCGCCGCTTTCACCACAACAATCTGACCTTCCGGTCGCTCTATTCGACCAGTGAGCAATTTACCTTGGCGTTATCACATGACGAGGTCGTGCACGGCAAAGGCGCCTTACTCGCCAAAATGCCAGGTGATCGCTGGCAACAATTTGCCAATCTGCGGGCACTCTATGGCTACATGTATGCGCAATCAGGCAAAAAACTGCTCTTTATGGGTGGCGAAATCGGCCAGTGGCGCGAATGGTCATACGAACGCGAGCTCGATTGGTTTGTGCTCGAAGACCCCATGCATCGCGGAGTCAACGCCTTGGTGCGTGATTTGAATCATCTGCATATCGTCGAGCCCGCCTTGCACCAGTTGGATTTTGACCCGTGGGGCTTTCATTGGATTGCCTGCGATGACGCCGACCAGAGCGTGGTGATTGCATTGCGTCGTGGTGGCGCTGGCGTGCGCAATGTGGCGGTGTGGTGTAACTTCACCCCCGTCCCCCGCCATCATTACCGTATCGGCTTACCGCATGGTGGCGCCTGGCAAGTGCTCCTCAATAGCGACGATAGTCAGTATGGTGGCAGTGGTATGCGCGCCGATATCACTGTCGAAGCGGTGCCGTGTCATGGCATGCCCTATTCGGCATTGGTGAATATGCCGCCGTTGGCTGTGGTGTTTATTGCACCAGTGGCGGAATAAATCGGCTACGAATAAGCTATTCTTACCCCGTTGGGTTACCATAGGATGCGATAGTGACACGATTCGTCTGTGTGCATGGGCACTTTTATCAACCCCCCCGTGAAAACCCGTGGCTGGATGCGATTGATTTGCAACCAAGCGCGGCGCCCTACCACGATTGGAACGCCCGGATTACTGCGGAATGCTACGCCCCTAACACGGCGGCGCGTATCCTCGATGAGCAAGGGCGCATCCAACACATCATCAACAACTATGCCTGGATGAGTTTCAACGTAGGACCAACCCTGATGCGCTGGCTGGCCCAATCCGAACCCGTGGCCTATGCCGGTATTTTGGCGGCAGACAAAGAAGGCCAAGCGCGGTTTGGTGGCCATGGTCCTGCCATCGGGCAAGCCTACGGTCACATCATCATGCCGCTGGCCTCCCCGCGTGACCGCCGCACCCAAGTGGCCTGGGGCGTGGCCGATTTCCGTCATCACTTTGGCCGTGACCCCGAGGGGATGTGGTTGCCCGAGGCCGCAGTCTGTACCGACTCACTCGAAGCCTTGGCTGAATACGGCGTGCGCTATACGGTGCTGGCACCCCATCAAGCGGCGCGCTTTCGTCCACTCGGTGAAGATTCATGGCAAGAAGCCGCAGATATGGGTATTGATACCACCGTTCCGTACTGTGTGAATCTCCCATCGGGTCGTCAAATTGCAATTTTTTTCTACAATGGATCGGTATCGCAATCCATCGCCTTCCAAGGGTTACTTTATAGCGGCGAAGCCTTGGCGCAGGCCTTGTTGGGGCATGTCCCCGCCGACGCAGCCACCCCCCAATTGGCGCATGTGGCCACCGATGGTGAAACCTACGGTCATCACCATCGCCATGGCGAAATGGCCTTGGCCTACGCCTTGCACCACATCCACGACACCGGTTTGGCCCGGATTACCGTGTATGGCGAATTTTTGGCGTTATGCCCCCCTCAACACGAAGTCCAAATCGTCGAGCAAAGTTCATGGAGTTGTGAGCACGGCGTCGAACGCTGGCGTAGTGACTGTGGCTGCCATACCGGTGGCGCCTTGGGCTGGAATCAAGCCTGGCGCGGCCCGCTTCGCCTCGCCCTCGAATGGGCTCGCACTGAGGTTGATACCCAATGGGAAAAAACCGCCGCTCGGGTCTTTGCCAATCCATGGCAAGCCCGTGATGCCTACATCGACATCATCAATGACCCGAGCGATGCGACTGTCAAACGGTTTTTGACCAAACATGCCCGTAACAATCAACGCTGGCCGGCCTTGGCGTTGCTCGAGCTCCAACGCCAATTGATGCAAAGCTTTACTAGCTGTGCTTGGTTTTTTAACGACCCTAGTGGTATCGAAACCATCCAAGTGCTCCGCTATGCCGCCCGCATGATGCAGCTCGCCAAACAAACCTTGCAACTCGACCTCGAAGAAGGCTTCCATGAACAACTCGAGCAAGTGGTGAGCAACACAGGGGTCACTGTGGCGGAACTGTATACCCAACAAGTCCAGCCACTCACCATCACTCTCGCCGATATTTGTGCCCACGATGCCTTGACGGCCTTGTTTCTCGACACACCTCCGGTGGATGTGGTTTATTTGCATCATGTGACGCGCCAAAAACAACAACGCTGGACGCTCGATCAAGTGCAGGTGGTGATTGGGGTGTCTGACGTTGTGGCGTTGTTGACGGGCGAGCAGGCCCAGTTTGTCTATGGCGTGGTATTGATGGGTGAGCAGGTGTTGGCTGGTGGGGTGCGCCCTGAACCAGAGCGCTATCAGCGACTCCAAAAAAACATTGCTGATGCCATCAAAAACCATGACCAAGATGCGATGCTCCAAGCCATGCATAATGAGCTGGGGCGCTTTGATTATTCGTTGCGCTCAATCTTCCGTGATGAGCAACGCACGATTTTGACCAGCATGTTACGGGGGGTGGTTGATAGTGTGGCGCAACAATATCATCAAATGTATGCCCAACATGCCAATTTAATGCGGTTTTTGCAACGGATGACATTGCCGCTGCCCCCCGAATTGCAAATGCCCGCTGCCATGGCCGTGCATGCCGACATTCGGGCGGCGTTGCTTCAGACACCGATCGATACCGTGCAATTACAGTCGGTACTCCAAGTGGCAACGCAATCAGGTGTGGTGCTTGATAAAGCGTTGTTGGCCTATGAATATACCCAAACACTCTATCAACTCGCTGCCCAATTAGTCACAACCCCATGCCATCCTGAGTTAATCCGTACCATGATTGATTTGGTCGAAATCGCTCAGGGGATTGATGTCGACATGTGGATGGTGCAAAACAACTATAATGTAGTATGGCAACGCGACTATGCCTTGATGTGCAAGTCGGCGACACAAGGCAATGCAGAATCAACCACGTGGGTGGCTGAATTCCGCAGGTTGGGGAGTCAACTCAATATGGCCATCGTTGCGACTGAGTAATTGTTTGTGTGAAAAATCATGCCAGTGGCGCGAGTTGTCTGCGTTGCGTTGGCATGGTGTTCGATGATAGTAAATGCAGTAATCAGCAAAGAAAGGCTGTGCGATGACGAGTCCGCTTGTGATTCATGGCGCCATGCGCCCTGGCTATGATGCCCTCTTGACGCCAGAGGCGTTGGCATTTGTGGCCGAATTAGTCGAACGATTCGAGCCCCGCCGTCAAGAACTATTGGCGCGCCGCCAGCAACGCTGGGATGAGCTCAAAGCAGGCCGTTTGCCTGATTTTGACCCGGCAACAGCCCATATTCGGTCAGGATTGTGGCGCGTGGTGCCTCCAGCGGCCGACTTCCGCAACCGCCGTACCGAAATCACCGGCCCGGTTGACCGCAAAATGGTCATCAACGCCCTCAATTCAGGCGCCAACGTCTTTATGGCCGACTTCGAAGATGCCAATGCCCCGTTGTGGGACAACGTCGTACAAGGCCAAATCAATCTCGGTGATGCCATTCGCCGCACCATCGAACTTGTTTCTGATGGCAAAACCTACCGCCTCAACGACAAAACCGCCGTGCTGGCGGTGCGCGCTCGCGGTTGGCATCTCGACGAAAAGCATGTGACCTACAACGGCCAACCGATTTCGGGTGGCATATTTGACTTCGGGCTCTATTTTTTCCACAATGCCCAAGAATTACTGGCTCGTGGTAGTGGTCCCTATTTTTATCTGCCCAAATTGCAACATCACCTCGAAGCGCGCTTGTGGAACGATATTTTTGTCTATGCTCAAGACCGCCTCAACATTGCCCAAGGCTCGATTCGCGCCACGGTGCTGATTGAACACATTTTGGCGGCCTTCGAGATGGATGAAATTTTGTATGAATTGCGCAATCACTCGAGTGGTCTCAATCACGGGCGCTGGGATTACATTTATAGCTTCATCAAAGCCTTTAACCATCGTGATGACTTTGTGTTGCCCGATCGTTCTCAAGTCACCATGGGGGTCCATTTCTTGCGATCGGCCGCCGAATTAGTCGCCGCTACCTGTCACCGCCGTGGCGCCCACGCCATGGGTGGGATGTCAGCGATTATTCCCCGTCGTGACGATGTCGAAGCCAACGAGCGGGCGCTGGTCAATGTACGTGCCGACAAGCAACGCGAAGCCCAACAAGGCTTCGACGGGGCGTGGGTGGCCCACCCCGGTTTGGTGCCTGCGGTACAAGAAGTGTTCAACAATGCTTTTAGTGGTGACAACCAAATCGCCCAAGTACCCAACGTGCATATTGCGGCGGCCGATTTGTTGATGATTCCTACCGGCGATATCACCGAAGCCGGTATGCGCAACAACATTAACGTGGCGTTGCAATACATCGAAGCCTGGTTTGGTGGTCGTGGGGCGGTAGCGATTAATTATTTGATGGAAGACGTCGCCACTGCCGAAATTTCGCGCTCACAAATCTGGCAATGGATCCACCATCACGCCACCCTCGCCGATGGTCGGGCAGTGACGGCCGAGTTGTATGCACAGATTCGTGACGAAGAAGTGGCCAAATTGCAGGAACGCTTGGCCGGCCCGCGGCTCGACCAAGCGATTGCTTTGTTGAATTTGTTGGTGTTGAGTCCTGAATTCGTAGAATTTTTGACGGTGCCCGGCTACCAACAAATGGGGTGATTTGATCGGGTGTGGCGCACGGGGTGGTACGTAGTTACTGCCCCGTGCGTCTTTTTCTGATGATGCGAAACGGCGATAAGAGCAAATTAATAATCCAAGAAATACTGATGGTGATGATATAACAGAGCCAGCGAAACGGCTTTAATACGCTATAGACAGGTTTTTTGAGAAATGTGCGTGACACGACCAGTGTCCCCAGCAAAATTCCCGCCGAAATCGCAAATTGTTGCATTTCGTTGAGATGCACACCAAACACATCTTTGATGAGTAATTCGCCACCAATGGCAAACAACAACAAAAACGCACTACTTTCGAAGGCTGATTCCCAGCTAATCAAGCGACTAAACAAGACGGCAGCAAAACGCATCAAGATGATGCCGATGGCCACACCGAGCATCACCACCCAGATTTTGTCCGAAAGTGCCACAGCAGCAATCACGTTGTCGATACTAAAAATCAAGTCGGTGAATTCGAGCACGGCAACGGTAATCCAAAAGCCGCGTACGGGTTTGCTCGCATCATTCCCCGCATGACCATCTTCGCCACTTTTATCATAATTTTCGCCGAAGTAGTGAATTCCCAAATAGACCAAATAGATGGATCCGGCGATACGGAGCCAGGGCACCGTGATAATCCAGGCAGCCAGGATTAACATAATCCCACGCAATATATATCCGAGCACCAAACCCACTTTGAGGGCAGCGGCGCGCTGGGTGCCGAGCGCACGATGACTCCAATGACTCATGAAGTGGAGCCATTTGGGCCACGGCACGGGATGATTGTTGGGTAGGGTATTGGCAATGGCGCCGAGGACGGCGGCATTGTCTATCGAAAGGATGCCTTCGAGGAAAATAAGTTGCGCTATGATGGTGATAAGTGCAATATCCATGTGGTGCCTTTCAAATTACTCTATAATATTACACGATGCGTGGCTACACCGTTGTTGCACACGCGGGGCTTTTTTGTGTGGTTGCGTCTGCACAACCAGGAAGGAACGTGCAAATGGCGGTAGTAGCGGTACTCGGCGCTCAATGGGGCGACGAAGGTAAGGGTCACATCGTTGATATTTTGGCGGCACGCGCCACCACGGTCGTACGCTATGGTGGCGGGAATAACGCAGGCCATACGGTTGTTAATCGTCATGGGACGTTCAAATTGCATATGGTCCCGGCGGGAATTTTTGAGCCAGCCACCCTCAATATTGTGGGCAATGGCACCGTCATCGACCCCAAAGACTTTATTGCAGAGCTCGATGGCTTGATGCAACGAGGAATCGATGTCTCAAACGTGCGGATTAGTGATCGCGCCCATGTCGTGATGCCGTATCACGTGCTCCAAGACAGACTCGACGAGCAATTACGGGGCGATGCCAAAATCGGCACCACCGGGCGCGGCATCGGGCCGGCCTATGCCGACAAAATGTCACGGATTGGCATTCGTATGGCCGATTTGACCAACCCTGACGTGTTGCACCAACGCTTAAGCGCGGTGTTGTCAATCAAAAACCGTTTATTCACCACCTATTATGCCAGCGAGCCATTTGATTTAGATGCATTGTATAGTGAGTATTTGGCATATGGGCAGCGATTGGCAGCCCATATTACGGATGTCTATCCTGCAGTGCAAAAGGCAATTAGTGGCCACGAGTCGGTATTGCTCGAAGGCGCCCAAGGAATTTTGCTCGACATCGACCATGGCACCTATCCCTTTGTGACCTCGTCGTTACCCGGTATCGCTGGGGCTTGTCAAGGGGCGGGGATTGCCCCCAACGCCATCGATCACGTGATGGGGGTCTTTAAGGCTTACGCCACGCGGGTCGGTTCGGGGCCATTCCCCAGCGAAGTGGACGGTGTTGCCGCCGATGCCTTGCGCCAAATGGGCAAACCATGGGCTGAAGTCGGCACGACAACGGGGCGCTTGCGCCGCGTCGGTTGGTTTGATGCAGTAGCTGCGCGCTATGCCGTCAACCTCAATGGGATTGATTTGTTGACGATTACCAAGCTCGATGTGCTCGACGAACTCGCCGAAATTGCGATTTGTGTGGGCTATCGTTTGCATGGTGCGGTTATCGATCACCCACCCACTCAACCTGAAGACTATGCCTTGGTCGAACCCATCTACGAAACAATGCCTGGCTGGTTGACCCCCACCCCCGATGCCCGTAGCTGGGAAGAACTCCCCGCTGCCGCCCAAGCCTATGTGCAACGTTTGGCTGAGTTGTGCGCAGCCCAAGTGGCGATTATTTCGGTGGGACCTGGTCACGAACAAATCATCGAAATGATTCCGGTGCTCTAGCATTGCGTGATTGGGTATAACAAAATCACCCCGATGCACGTGAGTGCATTGGGGTGGTTTTGTGGTCCGCGATTAGCGCAGGCTGGCGATTTTTTCTTTGAGGACGGCGGCAGAAGGCTCTACCAACATCGAGCCATCGGGGAATACGATGGTGGGAACGACTTGGTTGCCACCGTTGAGCTTGACGACCAAATCACGGGCACTTTCATCTTTTTCGATGTCGATTTCGGTGTAGGCGATTTGCTCTTCATTGAAAACCCGCTTGGCAGTGCGACAATCGGGGCACCAGGTGGTGCTATACATCATAATTCCGTTGCTCATGTCAACTCCTAAAGTACAAACAAACACAATGGTATTATACTCAGATTAGTGTGTATTTATTGTTGGAATAAGATAAATAATCTAACAAAGGAATGAATTTTGATGACTGCGCCTACACCTTCGCTTATTGACATATTGATGGCACGGATTTACCCCATTACGACGCTCATCGATGCTCATCAGGCCTCTTGGCGGATAGTGGGTGGTGCTGTGCGTGATGCGGTCGCAGGGGTGATTGCCCATGAAATCGATGTCGAAGTGGTACATGCAGAGATTACGGAAGTCAATGCGTGGATTGTGGCAGTTTATCCGCAGGCGTTGATTGTAGGCCACGAAAAACCGATTATTCGGCTACGCATGGATGCTGATTGGATAGATATTAGTGTGACGGCAACAGCCGATTTGCATATCGCTGCCATGGCCCGTGATATTACCATGAATGCCATGATGATTGATGCGACGGGGCAATTTGTTGACCCGTGTGGTGGTCTGGCTGATATGCAGGCGGGGATATTGCGCCATTGTAGTGATGCCTTTGCCGATGATCCATTGCGGGTGCTCCGGCTGATGCGCTTTGCGGGACAATATGGCTTTGTTGTGGCCCCTGAGACCGCTGCCCAGGCACAGGCCCTGCGTCCGGCCGCCGCGCAACTGACCCGTGAACGGGTTTGGCTCGAGTGGCAACAATGGGCACTCCGGAGCAAATATCCCCGTGCCGGATTACAGGCCTTGCACCAGTGTGGTTGGCTCGATTATTACCCGATGTTGCTGGCACTGGTTGATTGCCCCCAAGACCCCACCTATCATCCCGAAGGTGATGTGTGGGCACATACGTTGTGGGTTTGTAATGCAGCCGTTGGGCTATCTGCCGACTTCGACGATGAGCAACGCGTGATTGTGATGCTGGCCGCCTTGTGTCATGATTTGGGCAAACCGACCACGACGTTTGTCAATGATGCTGGTCGGACGGTGAGTCCCGGGCATGCCGAGGCTGGCGATGCCCCCACCCGAGAATTTTTGGCGCTTATCAATGCGCCCGAACGCTATGTTGCCCCGGTGACGGCGTTAGTGCGTGAGCACATGGCCGGCGTGAGTGGGCAGCCTTCGCCACGCATGGTGCGGCGCTTGGCGCAGCGTTTGGCACCGGCTACCATCGATTTGTGGGGCCGGATCACCGGCGCCGATGGCGGCGGGCGGCCGCCCTTGCCGGCAGTGAACTCTGGTGCCGCCTGTGTGGCGCTGGCGCAATCGTTGGGCGTGGTGATGGGCAAACCGGTAGCCTTGATTCGGGGCGAAGATGTGATGCGGCTCGGGGTCCCCCAAGGCCCACAAATTGGTGTTTGGCTTCAGCGGGCGTATGACGCCCAACTCGATGGAGTGTTTACCACCCGTGAGCAAGCCCTCACATGGCTCCAAGAAACGTGGTATACCGCTACATGAAGATATATTGAAAAAGTGTGGAGCCACAACATGAATATTCCCCTAGCGCCGTTGGGTGTGACCCCGCGATTTGTGAGTTGGC